>DAOMAH010000027.1:0-12499 GCA_035426725.1 Acinetobacter sp. | reverse complement strand
GTGACCTATCTGTTTATTTCGGATTTACATTTGTCACCTGATCACCCTCGACTCGTTCGAGGGTTTTTGGCTTTACTGAACGAATACCAACATAAAAATACTCAACTTTATGTTTTGGGTGATTGGTTTAACGCATGGATTGGTGATGATTACACCGCGCCTTGGTTAGATGAAATCGTAACCGCTTTAAAAAAATTCAGCGATGCAGGCAATCAAATTTATTTCCAAGTTGGGAATCGAGATTTTGCTTTAGGTCAAAAATTCCTAAATCAATTCAATGGTATTTTATTACCTGATGTCTATACTTTAGAAATTAACCACCTAAAATTTCGTCTCGAACATGGCGATGCACTATGTACCGATGACGTGGCTTATCAACGTTTTCGTAAAGTCATTCGCAATCCGATTTTACTTGGCTTCTTAAAATGCACCCCTTTAAGTTTTAGACAAAAACTTGCCAATGGGTTTCGTAAGAAAAGTAGCGAAACCAAACAACTTAAAAGCTATGACATCATGGATGTCAACGCACAAGCCGTTGAATCTGTCATTGAACAGGTTGATTATTTAATTCATGGTCACACCCATCGTCCAGAAATTCATCAATTGCAGAATAAACAGCGAATTGTATTGGGTGATTGGCGAGCTGATGCCGCGTGGATTTTAGAAATAGATGAACAAAATCATCATTCATTAGATTTTAAACAATGGCGCTATTAAACCCGTTTTAATATTGGAAAATTGAAATAAGGTGAATACGAATGGATACACTCCACACTGCGAAAACACGCTATACCACCAAGGCATACGATGCGAATAAGAAAATTGCCAAAGAACAATTTGAGAAATTATTAGAAATCTTACGTTTTAGTCCATCTTCAGTGAATATCCAGCCATGGCATTTTTTGATTGCTGAGACAGATGAAGCCAAACAACGTATAGCCTTAAGCTTAACAGGCAAATATATCTACAATGCTGCCAAAGTGCTTCACTCTTCGCATACATTAATCTTTTGTACACGTACCGATATTTCAGCAAAATACTTAGAAAGATTACTTGAGCAGGATGCTAATAGTGGTCAATTTAAAGATGATGCAGCCAAACAAGGACAACATGATACTCGTCATGGCTATGTTGAGTTTTATCGCAATGAACTCAATAATCTGTCAGCTTGGATGGAAAATCAAACCTATCTTGCGCTAGGACAACTGTTATTTGCTGCTGGACTTGAAGGTGTTGATGCCACGCCTATGGAGGGTTTTGATCGACACACGATTAACCAAGAGTTTGGGTTGATCGAAAAAGGCTTAAAAGCTTCGGTCATTGTTTCCTTAGGTTATCGCAGTGAAAATGATTTCAATGCAAAGTTGCCGAAATCACGACTATCAGATGATGTGGTTTTTACCCGATTATAATCTTCATCATTATGTCGGTTTCAGTGTAAATGTAGTCTCTACGAAGAAAATTACACTCTTCTAATGGAGCGATTAATATCACTCGACTACATCATTGCCCTTGCAAGAAAAAGTACTGCAACGATGCCACAGATTAGCCCAATCCACGTATATGCCTTTAAGCGTTCTTTAAATAAAACCACACCACTCAATACCCCTAGAACAACCACAAGAATATTCATACCTGCAAATACTATCGAAGGCGTATCTTTAAAAATCATGTGTGCTTTGATGTAAAGTGCAATATTGGCAAAATTCAGTCCACCCAATATGAGCCCCATAGCAATATTCTTCGGTTGCCAATTGGGCTGCGTGATCGCGAGATAAATAATGGATATGATAAAAGCGGTAATAAATGCAAGATTGAGCGTAACCGCAAACTGTAAGCCTAAATTACTACTATATTTCAGCAAAATATCAACTGCTGCATAACCAACCCAAACAGTGAATAAAAACAAAGCTGATTTAAAATTCAAACTTTTTGCGCTTTTCTCACTGGCTTGCCCAATGATGATGCACAAAATTGCGACTGCCCCAAAAACCACGCCAATCAATTTTAACTGGCTAAACTTCTCCCCAAAAAGCACATAAGCAGCGAGTAAAGAAAGTATCACCGCTAAACGTTGTGCAATCTCAGTTTTTATGATACCTGCCAACTGTAAAGACTTGGCTAAGCATAAGAAAATACTCGGTAATACAACACCTAAAATGATGATCAACCACCACGGCGTATACTTCCAAGAAACATGTGTAATATCTGTTTTAAACCAATAAAAACACAGAAAACTTGCACTTAAGTAATTCCATGCAATCATTTGTAAAACATCGAAACCCTTATTTTTAAGGTATTTCAATAAAATTGAGACGAGAACACTACAACACGCCGCAGCAACAATCATTTCCATAATATTTATCTAGCTTTTTAAACGCAAAAAAATGCCAGTCTCAATCGAGACTGGCATCCTTTAAGATCATTATCAATTAACGATTATTTTCGTCTTCTTGACCATCTTCAAATTTAGTTTCGCTGTCGAAGCCACCTTGACCACCGAAGCCACCTTGACCGCCGAAGCCGCCTTGACCACCGAAGCCGCCGCCTTGACCACCAAAGCCACCACCTTGACCACCGAAGCCGCCGCCTTGACCACCAAATCCACCACCTTGACCACCGAAGCCGCCGCCTTGACCACCGAAGCCGCCACCTTGACCACCACCGAAGCCACCGCCGGTACCTTGACCACCGCCAAAGCCACCAGGTGCAGCACCACCTTGTGCAGGGAAGCCAGTACCTTGAGCGCCAGCTGGACGTGGATTACGTGCAGGAACGACTGTAGAAATCGCGTGCTTATAAACCATTTGGCTTACAGTATTTTTTAATAAAACAACATATTGATCGAAAGACTCAATATGCCCCTGTAATTTAATCCCGTTCACAAGGAAAATAGAAACTGGGATACGTTCTTTACGGAGAGAATTTAAGAACGGATCTTGTAAAGTTTGACCTTTAGACATTTTTAACTCCAAAAATATAAAATCAGCGCAAAAAGCTATCTTTATTTTTCAATTAACAATTTATAAAAAGACAGTTTGCGAATTTTGCGTTATCCAAAGAAGTTTCGCAAGTCTTCTTTCGCCTGCTTCAGCGTATTGTAAGTTTTGAAATCGTGTATTTCTTGCAAAGAACGTAACCAAGTGTATTGACGTTTGGCAAGTTGCCGTGTCGCAAATAGTGCTTTATTCTCCATTTCTGCTTTATTTTTAAGACTCTTATCACTTTTTAATAAAAACTCTAAAGCTTGACGATAACCGACCGATCGCATAGAAGGTAAATCATCATTTAAATCGTATTTTTCAATTAAGCTTTCTACTTCACGTAAAAAACCAATACTCCACATTTTGTTTAATCTTTGTTCAATGCGTTGATGTAATTCTACCCGATCTGGCATGAGCGCGTAATTATGAAATATGTAACGATAAGGCAGATTTTTGGGCTGCTCTGCTTGTAGTTTTGTAATTGGCTGGCCTGTAATTCGATACACCTCTAATGCGCGAATAATGCGCTGTTTATCGGAGACTTTGAACTTTTCACCTGCAAGAGGGTCAACGGCGACTAATTCATCATAAACAGCTTGCCATCCCTCCTGTTCAGCTTTTGCATTAATTGCATCACGAATGCTCTGATCCGCATTCGGTAAATTATCCGCCAATCCTTCGAGTAAGCTTTTAAAATACAACATGGTTCCACCGACTAAAATCGGGGTTTTGCCACGTGTATGCATATCGTCAATTAAAGGGCAAACATCTTCGACAAACTGAGCCGCTGAATAGACTTCTAAAGGCGTAATTAGGTCAATCAAATGATGTGGATACTGCGCCTGCTCCTCTTTGGTTGGTTTAGCTGTTCCAATATCCATATCTTTATAAACCAACGCAGAATCGACAGAGATCAGTTCAAAATTTCCACGCTCATACAACTCACATGCCAATGCGGTTTTACCACTTGCGGTCGGCCCCATTAAATTGATGACGGGCAATTGATTTGACATGTAAAACTACTCTCCTCGAGCAAATAATTTATCGAGCTGATGCAATGGAAAAGCACGCCACGTCGGGCGACCGTGATTACATTGGCTGGCAAATTCTGTTTGTTCCATTTGGCGCAGCAACGCATTCATTTCAGATAAACTTAATTGACGATGCGCACGCACTGCTCCATGACATGCCATCCCTGCTAATAGTTCATCACGTTTTTGTAATAAGCCACGCGCTTCATCGTTTGGATCAAGGTCATTGAGTAATTCAGGGATCAGCTTTTCAAAATTGCCTTTGTGTAAAATCGCAGGAACACCACGCACAATCACTTGATTATCACCATATTGATCAATTTCTAAACCCAAGCGTTGCAATTGTGATTGCAATTCTTCAACACGCATGGCTTGCATACGAGTAATCGAAACCACTTTGGGAATCAATAATTGTTGCGACGTCCAAAATTCAGGTTTGTCCCATGCAGATTTCATTTGTTGTAGCAAGATACGTTCATGCGCTGCATGCATATCCACAATAATTAAGCCTTCGGTATTTTGCGCCAAAACATAGATACCGTGTAATTGTGCAATCGCAATCCCTAAAGGAAATTCATCCACACGAGATGAGCCAGCCTGATTGCTTTCATCTATTTCAACTCCCCCTTTATTAAAGGGGGTTGGGGGGATTTCTTCACGCAACGGCGATAAATAGCTTTTTAACGCATTATTCAGTTGCAGAGAATTATTATATTGCGGCTGCGATTGGGTCGAATAATTGACTGCTTGAGCTGAGCTTTGATTAAACTCAGTCAACAAATCTGTCGATACTTCAGCAGAAAGATTTGATTGAGGTTCTGCTTCTAACGCCGCACGATGCAAGCTAAACTGTTCTTGATATTTTGGTTGTGGTTGGACATTAAAGTTTTCGGATGCTGTCTCATCCATTTTCATGGCTAGGGCTAAATCTGCACTAGCAGTTTGAAATTGCGACAAAGTTGATTTGGCGTAATGACGAACAAACTCGTGCACTTCACGTTGATTCAAAAAACGAATTTCGTGCTTAGTAGGATGCACATTTACATCAATATTTTCAGGATCAACTTCTAAAAATAACAAATAAGAGGAATGTTGATGCCCATGCAAAATTCCCTCATACGCCATACGCAGCGCGTGAGAAATGGTTTTATCTTTTACAATACGACCATTCACATAGACATATTGTAAATCGGCTTGGGCACGTGCATCTGACGGATGACCTAGCCAACCAGATAAACGCATATTAATACTTTCTGAATCTAACCAATAGGCATTTTGGATAAATTGTTGACCCAACAATTGCTGAACACGCTGGTAACGCAATTCACCGCTATCGGCGACTGGCAGATTCAAACGAATATTGTCGTTATGTTCCAATACAAACCGAATATCGAAATGAGTCAAAGCTAACCGACGGACAATTTCTTCAATATGACCAAATTCTGTACTTGGTTTTTTTAAAAATTTACGGCGTGCAGGCACATTAAAAAATAAATCCTGAACGCGAATATGTGTGCCTTTTTGTGCAGAAACCGCCTGTATTTGTTGATGATCAAACGCTGTACCATTGACTTCAACTTGATAACCGACACCTTGCTCATCCTGACTACTGGTGAGAGTCAAACGTGATACGGCTGCAATCGATGCCAATGCCTCACCACGAAAACCTAAACTGACAATTGCATGTAAGTCTTCAGCGGTTTGTATTTTACTGGTGGCATGTCGCATCACTGCTAAAGGTAAATCTTCCGCATGAATACCATTGCCATTGTCGATAATTTCAATGAGCGTCGAACCACCTTGTGCGACTCGAATAATGAGCTCAGTTGCACCCGCATCAATCGAGTTTTCCAGTAGTTCTTTAACCACAGATGATGGCCGTTCAATCACTTCGCCTGCGGCAATTTGGTTGGCTAAGGCTGCGTTAAGCGTATGAATACGACGAGTTGAATCATGCGCCATGCAATTGTTCCTGCAACGTTTGAGCTAAAGATTCTGACGGAGTAGTTAGTGTCACAAAACGCATCAGTTCATCTTCTGATTTTTCAATATCAATCACAATATCTGGTTTTGGAATTTCATCACCACCTTTCGATGGCCATTCAAATAAAAATAAAGCATCTGGCGTTTCTAAATAATCACGAATGCCCATCAGCTCTAATTCATAGGGATCATCCACACGATATAAATCGAAATGGAAAATTTCTTTGCCTTGAATGGTATATGGCTCAACCAAGGTATAAGTTGGACTTTTTACCGCCCCTTGATGACCTAAACTTTGTAGAAAATAGCGAGTGAAAGTCGTCTTACCTGCACCCAAATCCCCTATTAAATAAATAACGCCTGCTTGCACTTGAAGAGATAATATCTGTGCAAATTGTTGGGTGTCTTGTTCATGATTTAAATTCAATTTCACTGAATAGGACATGGCAAATAGCATAAAATGGGGGTGCGGCTATGATAACATTGCGGTGCTTTAAAGCATAATCTATGTAATGGAAATGCATCTTGTTGTGGAACTAAATAATGACCTTACAAAACCGTGTTGACCCGTGGGGAAATTTACAACGGCATCCCTCTAAAAGTGCAACGCTGATGGGAAATCGAGGGATTCTTCACGATGAAGATAAAAAAATTCTTAAACTTTGGGGGCATTCAAACTGGGTAAGCTGCGTCACTAATTATAAAAATATCAAACGAGCAGTTTTTTCAACTAATAATTACTCGGAATTATTTTTCCTTGATGAAGTTACAGCTTTTGCGGCTGGACATCGACCTTGTGGTGGTTGTCAAAACCAACGTTACAAACAATTTAAAAAAGCATGGTTGTCTGCTAATCACACTGATCAATTATTGCCAATTAAAACTCTAGATAAAATCATACATTCTGATCGGCTCAATACAGATAATAAAAAAAAGACTTTTCAATCCAAGATTTCCGATTTACCGATTGGAACAATGTTTGAATATGAAGGCAAAGCAATTGCGATATTTAAAGGTAATCACTATTTGGTTTGGTCATTTGACGGCTATAAAAATATGATTCAGCTTTCACCAGATTTATTAGTGAAAGTATTAACGCCATATTCTTTTGTTCAGGCATTCCATCATGGATTTATAGCTGAATTTCATTATTCCGCCACAAATACCTTATGAAAATCGCTGAAAATTTTACGCCACCCCTCATCAATGGAGTCAGTGCCAGCAAAGTCTTTTTACCACATGACTTTGTATCTGAAACGATTTTTGACTATTTATGTCAGCACTTCCCTCATATTCAAGTAAATGAATGGCAACAACGCTTCAAAGATGAATTGATCTATTCGGCAGATGGTGAAAAATTAAAATTGGACAGTGTTTATACGCCCAATACGCATATATTTTACTATCGTTTTCTAGCGCATGAAGTACCCGTGCCTTTCCAACATGAAATTCTATTTGAAAATGATCATCTGCTTGTCGTTGATAAACCGCACTTTTTGACCATGAGTCCTACAGGACAATATGTTCAAGAAACCCTATTGGTTCGATTAAAAAAACAGACTGGGTATGAGGATTTAAGCCCGATTCATCGGTTGGATCGGGAAACGGCAGGCGTGGTTTTATTCTGCAAAAAACCTGAATCAAGAGGTATATACCAAAAACTTTTTGCAGATCGAAAGGTTCAAAAAACTTATCACGCAATTGCAGCGTATGACTCTAAACTGCGTTTCCCCCAAACATTAGAATTGCATTTGGAAAAAGGACAACCTTTTTACACCATGCAAATTAATGCGGATAAGCTAAGCAACTCAGAAACATACATTGAATTAATAGAACATGCGGAAAACTATGCAAAATACCAGCTCAAACCCAAAACAGGCAAACAGCATCAATTGCGAGTTCATTTAAATTCATTGGGAATTCCAATCCTTAATGATTCATTTTATCCCACAGTAATACATAAATTGGAGAGCGGCTTTAGTGCGCCATTACAATTACTTGCTAAGGAAATTTGCTTTGTAGATCCTATAACACAAATAGAAATGCGATTTAGCTCAAACTTCGAACTCACACTGCCCATACAACGTAATGACAAATAATTCATTTTTCAGTTCAAATGTATTGAAATTACAAAGTAATGGTTTAAGATACAGAACAATAACTAAAAATATTCGGTTTTAATTTTTCATGCGAAAAACAGAAGTTTATCAGGTTCGACTCGATTCACAGGAAAAGAAACAGGCTTTTGCTGTTTTTAAGCAGTTGGGTATTTCCCCAGCTCAAGCCGTTCGTCTTTTCTTTAAACAGGTGGTTTTGACTAAATCCATTCCATTTGCAATTGAAAACCAAAATATCAACATGGAACAGTTGCTAAAATTACGGAAATCTAAAGTGGCAATACATTCAGATCAGCCTTCTGCAATAGACGATGAAGATGATCACGAAGATTTATTTGAAGAGTTGAATGCCCTCTTAGGTGAAAGTGACAAAACTTAACAATGTCGCATTTATACACAAGTTTTTATTTTTTAAGCTGAAATTATTTGGTTATTCTGACTATCCACAAAAAATATAAATTTAGGATGGATTCGGAATGATTGTGAAGCGGGCCACAAAAGAAGATTTACATCAACTTGCTGTCTTGTTTGATGAATACCGCCAGTTTTATGGCACTTCATCAAATGTTCAACAATCGCATCAGTTTTTAAAACATCGTTTTGACAACAAAGAAAGTGTGATTTTCATCCATGTAAAAGATGAAGTCTTTACTGGATTTGTACTACTTTATCTCGCCTTTTCTTCGGTTTCTTGCGAAACCTATTACATATTAGATGATGTTTATGTCACCCCGTCTTATCGCAATCAGGGCTCAGCCAAACAACTCATTGATACCGCCATTCTTTTTGCACGGCATGAAAATGCGCAACGCATCAGCTTAGAAACGCAAAAAAATAACCATCTATCGCATCGTTTATATGAACACATGGGCTTTATTCGAGATGATGAATTCAAAACGTTTCATTGCTTTTTAAAATAATTATTCTTGCAAGGAAATATTCTGACTTTGCTGCTTTTGTAGCGGAGATAAATAAATCCACTCACCTTCCTGTAAATTAGGCAATTCTAGCAAACCTATTTTATGGCGATGCAAAGACTCAACGCGATTGCCTACGGCCGCCAGCATACGTTTCACCTGATGGTAGACGCCTTGATGAATCGTCATTGAAAGTCTATTTTCGACTAACAATTCAATATCTGTTGCAGCAAAAGATCCCTTTTCTTGGTGAAGTTCCACACCTTGCCCTAATTTTGATACTTGTTCTTGTGAAATTGGATCAACCGTCGTCACATGATAGACCTTAGGAACATGCTTACGTGGATGCGTCAGCGCTTGTAAATATTGCCCATCATCGGTCAGTAAGATCAAACCTGTGGTATCTTGATCTAATCGTCCAACACATTGCACGCCACGCTGAATCAAATTTTCAGGCAGTAAACTAAATACGCTTTGATGATGTGTCGTTTGATGTGAACATTCATAACCTTGCGGCTTATTTAGGGCAATATAAACCTGTTCCCGATATTGATATTCTTGATTAAATACATGGAAGTTAAGATTCTCAGGCTGAATATTTTGTTTGGGATTGTCGCAAATCTGATCTTCTATACGAATAGAACCGTTTTTAATCAGTTGTTGGCAATATTTACGTGAACCAAAACCTTGAGATTGCAAAATTTTTTCCAACAGCATAGCCATATCCTGAACAATTCAATATTTATTATAATCGAGGCTATGGCTATTGCAGCGCTCGTCTCTTAATTTTTATTTCAAGATTTATTCACATTCTCTCCATGAAATATGCAACTTATACAAAACCCTCCTCAAACTCTCCTAATCTTGGGCTTGCGCTCCATATTTCTACTCAAATGTCTTGTTACATTGGTATCAAGTTAAAAATATTGTCCAACCTATCAAGGACACGGAGTTTTCACATGAAATCAACTATCTGGTTATCAAGCGTTATCTTAGCAGCATCTTCAATGGTGACTGTTGCACATGCCGACAATAGTACGCGAGTTGCTGCCACTTCTGCTTTAGGTAGTATTGTCGGTACTGCAATTGGCCAACAAATGGGCGGTCAAACTGGTGCGATGATTGGTTCAGCCATTGGCGGTGCAGGTGGTGCAGCGGCATCAAGTAATAAACGTGACCGTACTGAAGCTGCTATTGGTGCTGGTTTAGGTGGTGCGGGTGGTTACACGGTTGGTCGTAACATGGGCGGTAGCAACGGTGGTTATATCGGTGCTGCGTTAGGTTCTGCAGGTGGTGCGGTTTTAGGTCAAAAAGTAGGTCAAGATCGTGATGCCGATGAGCGTTACGAAAACCAACGTTATGACCGTAACTATGATAACCGTCGTTCATATAACGATAACCGCTCATATAACGATAATCGCCGCTCTTATAAATCACGTCATAAAAGCCATCATGACAATGGTTTACACCGTGGTTGGTATAAACATCGTAACTAATACTTAAAGTCTTGATGAATCACTTTCCTCTTTGAGCTCATACTAAGCTGCACCCCAAACGAGACTTTGTAAGTCAAAACGGATGGGGTGTTTTTTATGATTAAAAATAGCAAAGACCATATCCAATAAAAACGATATACAAGTTCATGCCAATATCGTATTATTGCGATATATAGTTTTGAGTATCGAAAATGAAATCATTAGATGAGATCAAATTTTCCATTCTAGAGCTAGTGCCTGTTAGAGAAGATCAAAGCATTGAATTTTCACTCCGCCACGCACTCGAACTTGCCCAACATGCCGAAAAACTCGGATATGAACGGTTTTGGTTGGCTGAACATCACAATATGGATGGCATTGCTAGTTCTGCCACCGCAGTTTTGCTCGGATTTATCGCAGCGCACACAAACCATATTCGCTTAGGTTCGGGCGGCATTATGTTGCCAAATCATGCGCCTTTGGTTGTTGCAGAACAGTTTGGAACTTTGGCAACGCTCTATCCAAACCGTTTTGATCTTGGCTTAGGTCGCGCACCTGGAACAGATCAACTAACTATGCGTGCATTACGTCGAGGTCGACAGGAAACCGAGGAGCAATTTCCTCAAGATGTGATGGAAATTTTGCAATACATCAAAGCACCGCAACCGAATCAGAAAATTATTGCCACACCAGGGCAAAATACTCATGTGCCCGTTTGGCTACTCGGTTCAAGTTTATTTAGTGCGCAACTTGCAGCTAGGTTAGGACTTCCCTATTCTTTTGCCTCACATTTCGCTCCAAGAATGTTGGGACAAGCAATTCAGTTGTATCGAGAAAATTTTCAGCCTTCTGAATATTTAGATCAACCTTATGTGTCGATGGGCGTGCCTACAGTTGTGGCAGCAAGCGATGAAGAAGCACAATATTTAGCCACCAGTTCTTATCAAAGAATTTTAAATTTGATTCGGGGTCATAGCTTAAAACTCAAACCTCCAATCGAATCTACACAAGGCTTAGCAAACGCTGCAGAACAAATGGCGATTCAAAACTTTTTTGCCATGGCTCAAATTGGTTCGCCAACGACCGTCAAAGCTGGCTTAGAAAAAATCACAGCGCAATATGACATGGATGAATTTATTTTTACCTGCGACATTTATGACACACAAAAACGTTTAAATAACTTCAGTTTGTTGATGGATATTAAAAACAGCTGATCATTTCGAAATAAGCATTTTTCAATGTGGGAAATGCTTACTTCACTACGCCGCTATATTGATATGCTGAATTAGTTTTAACGTAACGCAAATACTTGCCTTGAGGTTTATACGCTTGATCTAGCAACATAATATCAATATTTTTCAAATTCTTATCTACTCGAATGTAATCTGGTACATCGCCTTTTTCATTATCATCATGACAATCATAATCGACTGAAATGTTGTCAAGTTTGGTTTTCTTAGTTTGGAATATTTTTACAGCTTGAATACTTCCATTTGTAGTCGGCTTAAATGCGTTGATTGCATAAGCGCCCATACAACTACTGGCTTTGTAATAATTCTCTGCCAGATAAACAGCTTCTTGAGCAAATACCGTTTGCTTTACATCCAAGATAAAACCCGTTTCAATCGGCGTTAAAATACTTTTCCCTTTATTGTTGCTTTGCACATAAGAAGAATGTTCTCCCATCGTCCCGCCGCTTCCGACATCAAAAGTATAGAATTTCAACTTCTTATCTGGTGAAAAATGGATGCGTAAACTATAAGCATCCTGAATATTTGGAAAGTTATAATCAAAACTTGTAGTATCTTGTTTTATTTTTACCACCACAGCTGATTCAATTTCTTGATTCACTTCATAAAATTCTTTTTGTTCATATTGTTTAATCAGCTTTTTTTCAAATTGAGCCAATGTTTCAGCATGTAGCGATGAGATCAAAAAAAAGGGGAAGATGAGCACAAGCTTATTCATTTTAATTTTCCTATTTTTATCTTA
>DAOMAH010000026.1:0-12508 GCA_035426725.1 Acinetobacter sp. | reverse complement strand
ATTGGGGAGTAGATTATCACTTATAGGCGTGGTCTAAAATCCTAGAACCACATCAGTATGACCAGAAGGATCGGTTAAAGTAACTCGATAAGGAATGGTGGTACTTTGCGCTTGAATGCTATGGGGCATATTTCACCTTTTTATTGATCTTGTTTGAACGGAAATTAAAATATCGTATTCATCATGCAATTTCATTGATGATTTGTATAGTGGCGAATAGTTTGATGTTGTGATGTATAGAAAAACTTCAGTAACGCTTTTACTGTTGCACGAATGAAACAGTTCGTTTTATAAAGAATAATGAATAAAAATACTTAATGTATACACTAATCAATATACCAAACAAGGATACGAAAAATGCAATTTAAAACATTAAGTCTCGGTTTAGCAGTAGCGGTAGTAAGTTCAGTCACATTGGCTGCGCCAGTAGACTATAAAATTGACCCAACACATACAGCGACAGTATTTAACTGGAACCATTTCGGTTTTTCCACCCCAAGTGCGAATTTCACAGACATTCAAGGTGTGATTAAAGTTGATAATGCGAAGCCTGCCAATTCATCAGTTGAAGTGACTATTCCATTAAGTAGTGTAAATACGAATGTGCCTGCTTTGGACAAAGAGTTCCAAGAAGAAGCTTGGTTTAATGCTGCGAAATATCCAAACATTACTTTCAAGAGCACAAAAGTCGAAACTAAAGACAAAAAACACTTCAAAATTACAGGTGATTTAACTGTTAAAGGTGTGACTAAACCTGTTGTATTAGATGCGGTTCTGAATAAACAGGGCGAGCATCCTATGTTAAAAGTTCCTGCAATTGGTTTTAATGCTACCACGTCATTTAACCGTTCAGACTTTGGCATCGGTAGCTATGTGCCAATGGTTGGCGATAAAATTACTGTGAATATCACCACGGAAGCTGCGGCAGCAAAATAATCATCCTAATATTGATTCAATAGAAACCTTTTAGACAATCTAAAAGGTTTCTGCGTTTTGAATGCTTACCTAAGAATTTAAACAAAAAGGTAATTTGAAATGATGAAAAAAGGCTGTCTATGCTTGATACTAATTTATCCAATCTCCTGTTTGTATGCGATGCAACACCAAACCATCAGTATGGCTAATAGCAGTTATGATGTGATTCAGGTTGAACAGTTATCCAAACTTGAATTATTTTTAAAAAATCCTAAAACCAACCGCTATTACCAAAAATTCTCAATGCTGCAAAAAGCTTTACCGACCTGTGCGAAACTCAATTTCGCAATGAATGCAGGTATGTATCACTCAGATTTTCAACCTGTTGGACTGTATATTGAAAAATCCAAACAACTAAAAGAAATCAATGAAACGACAGGTTTTGGAAATTTCTTTATGCAGCCCAATGGCGTTGTTGCTTGGAATAGCAAACAAGCCATCATAAAAACCACGGCCGAATATAAAAAGCAGGAATTTAATGCTGTGTATGCCACTCAATCGGGCCCGATGTTGGTCTATAAGGGCAAAATAAACCCGCAATTTCTTGCAGATTCTACTTCTTTTAAAATCCGCAATGGTGTTGGGATTAAAGACAATCAACTCTATTTTGTGATTTCACAGCAAGCTGTGAATTTTTATCAATTTGCGCAATTTTTTAAACAACAATTAAAAATTGATAATGCCTTATATTTAGATGGCTCAATTTCTAGTTTGTATGTGGCAGATACTCGACGCAATGATCAGAACTTTAATTTAGGCCCAATTGTGGCTGAAGTAGCAAAAACAAATTGTCGAGATTGATCAACTACAAGATCATCCAAAACAATTAAGCTCTTAGCTCATCAGACTTAAATCAGTTTTTAAATTTCTCTAATAACACGCCAGATTCCACATGATGTGTAAACGGAAATTGATCGAATAAGGCAAATTTTGTGACTTTGTGGGTTTGAGTTAAGGTTTTTAAATTGTCATGTAAGGTATCTGGGTTACATGAGATATAAATAATTCGCTCGAAGCCTTGTAGTAATTCAAGTGTTTGATCATCGATTCCAGAACGTGGCGGATCGACAAAAACAGTGTCAAAGTCATAGCTTTGCATATCAATATTGGCTTCTTGCAAACGTCTAAATTCACGTTCACCTAGATACGCTTTGGTAAATTCTTCGGCAGATAAACGAGCGACCTGAATATTTTCAATTTGGTTTTGTTCAATATTCCACTGTGCAGCGTATACCGATGATTTTGCCAATTCAGTTGCCAGTACACGGTTAAATTTCAATGAAAGGGGGAGTGTGAAATTACCATTGCCACAGTACAACTCTAACAAATCTTTTTCTGACTGTTCAGCAGCATCACAAGCCCATTGCAACATGTGTTGGCAAACTTGCGCATTGGGTTGGGTGAAACTACTTTCTATTTGTTTATATTTAAACGTTCGCCCATGAACATTGAGTTGCTCAACTACATAATCATTGCCGATAATGACTTTTTGCCCGCGACTACGCCCCATAATTTTAATGTTTAGCTTTTCTGCCAAAACTTTTGCGGCCATTTCCCATTCCGCATCTAACTTGCGATGGTAAATGAGCGTGACTAACATTTCTCCACTCAATGTCGCGAGAAAGTCGGCTTCAAAAATTCGATTCGACAAAATAGGAGAGGCTTTAAGTTCATCTAATAATATTGGCATTAAATGATTAATGCTTTGATCTGCAATCGGAAAATCATTAATGCGGATCACATCTTTTTGTTTACCATCTTCCGCACGTTCAAACATCGCATAAAACAAATCATTTTCGGTATGCCAAAGTCTAAACTCAGCGCGCATACGAAAGTGTTGCTCAGGTGATTGAAAAACCTCTAAAGTTGGGGCATTGAATGCTGCAAATTGCGTGCTAATTCGTTCAATTTTCTCTTGAAGTTGTTGAGCGTAAGATGTGGTCATAAGAGTAAAAAATAGCGATTAAATTTAGCTGTGGATGTTAACAAAATTTTAACGTGACAGGGAAATATCCTTTTCATTTAAATTAGGTTAAATAATGTGAGTCCATTAAAAAGAAATATGAAAAGATCAGATAAATACGATTGTATTCGCCTCATTTTACTTCTAAAGTATCCAAATTAAATATTTAACGAATAGAAAAATAAGATTGGAGTTTTTATGAGGGTTTTGTACCAATTTCCTTTGTCTCATTATTGTGAGAAAGCACGCTGGTTGCTGGATCATAAGGAATTGGATTATATCGCAAATAATTTAATACCAGGCTTTCATAGAGCCTTTACTTATTTAAAATCTAGTCAATATTTATTGCCAATGTTAAGAGATGATAAGTTTTGGGTGGCAGATTCAACTCAAATTGCGTTGCACTTAGATGCAAATTATCCAGAACATGCACTGTTAAGACGAGAGCCAGATCTGCGCCAACAGGCTTTAGAGATTGATAAACTTGCAGGCAAATTGGGTGTGCATGTGCGTCGATGGTCTTTGGCACAATCTTTATCTGTAGGTGATCATTCGCTTGAAATTATGATGGGCGAACAAGGCTATTTACGTCAATTTGAAAAATTCTCTAAACCGATATTAAAAACTTTAGTTTCCACAGGTTATCAACTTAATCCCGCAAAAGTCGCGAGATCAAAGATTCGTATGTCAGAATTAATTGAAGATTTAAACCAACGATTAATGACCAATCAAGGTCAGTATTTAGTGGGTGATCGTCTTGGTTTGGCTGATATTGCCGTGTGTGCAATGCTTTCACCGCTTCTGAACATTAAAGGTACGCCATGGGAGTTAGAGCATGATGAATCAAATCAATTTACGGGTGAATTTAAAGACTATCAAGACTATTTATTGAGCCTACCGTTGGGACGGTACGCACAGCGCATTTATGCGACAGAACGCAACGCTCGAGTCGATTGGCGTGGTCTATAAGTTTGGAAAGCCTTGATTAAATATCAAGGTTTTTTTTGGAAAATAAAATTAAGATTTAGCTAAAAAATTAAAAAATCAGCGTATATCAAATTATTCATTAGAAAATATCCGCATATTTCATACATAATTTCGGTAAATTTTCTCAATTTCATTTTTAATCTTTTCAAAACAGGGAAATAATATCGTTATCGATTTGCTATCTTATGTTTCAGGGTGAGGAACTTAGTTCCGCAAGGGAATCGAAACAATTGATGCAATCATTGGGATATGGTTGAATCTTGACTTAAAAGGTTTTGTTTCGGGCTTTGAATTAAAGATAGATCAAAAGTTTATCAAACAATGCGGCATTACCCTTGCAACATCGTCTAAAGCTAAATGCAGGTTTTCCCTTGATCCTTCAATAAAACAGTTCAGCATTATTTCGATAAAAATTAATCACGACAGAGGACTGTGAAGTGGAATTAGATCGTTTTGATAAGCAGATTTTAGAAATTCTAACGCATGAAGATGCCAATCTGAATGAATTGTCTGAACGAATTAATTTATCGGTCAGTTCTGTCCATCGACGGATTAAAAATTTGATTGAATCCCAAGTTATGGGGCAATTGAAAAGAGAAATTAATTTTAATAAATTAGGTTTTAGTTTGCATATTTTGCTGCAAGTTTCTTTAAGTAAACATGACAGTGAAACCTTTGATAAATTCTTAAATGAAATTAAAGATATTCCAGAAGTGACCAATGCATTTTTGGTTACAGGGCAGAGTGCCGATTTTATTTTAGAATTGGTGGCACGGAATATGGATGATTACAGCGAAATTTTATTACGACGTATTGGTAAAATTGACAGTGTAGTGGCACTGCATTCAAGTTTCGTGATTAAAGAATATGATGTGTTTAACTGCAATAAGCTGTTAAATAAGTTATAGAATCCCTCCCAACCTCCCTTTAAAAAAGGGAGAAGTTCCACGAATGCAAACGCTTTATTCATTCGTGGCGAAGAAGGCGGGATTAAGCATCGAGTTGCACTAAAACATCTTCTGAAAATTCAACATTGGTATATACATTTTGAACGTCGTCTAAATCTTCAAACATATCAATCATTTTTAAAATTTGTTTGGCTTGTTCGATGTCGTTAATTTCTGCTTTGGTCGATGGACTCATCACCACTTCAGCATTATCTGACTTTAAACCGGCAGCATTTAAAGCATCTTGAACATCACCAAAACTTTCGGGTGTGGTGATGACTAAAATTTCGTGTTCAGAAATTTCAATATCTTCCGCACCTGCTTCTAATGCGATATCCATGATTTTATCTTCTAAAGAGACATCCTCAAAGGTGATTTCACCGCGTTTAGTAAATAGATACGCCACTGAACCTGTTGTACCCAAGTTGCCATTGGTTTTAGAAAAACAGTGGCGAACATCTGGTACGGTACGGTTTAAATTATCGGTCATGGTTTCAATAAGAACGGCAACACCGCCAACGCCATAGCCTTCGTAGGTCACTTCATTCAAATCATCATTGTCTTCTCCACCTGCACCACGTTGCACAGCACGGTTAATGGCGTCACGGGTCATATTGACGGATAAGGCTTTTTCGACCACAGCACGTAAACGTGGATTGCTTGCAGCATCTCCACCGCCCAATTTGGCAGCGGTGACGATTTCACGAATATATTTAGTAAAAACTTTAGCACGGCTGGCATCTTGTTTTGCTTTACGATGCTTGGTGTTCGCCCATTTAGAATGACCTGCCATGGAAATAACTCCCAAAAAATTAACTCAAAAAGTGCATGGATATTATCATAGCGATGGTTTTGTTGAAAACTAGGCTAGGCGATATTCACAGCGAAATTGACTGATAATTTTTGCGCAATTAGCGACACTAGCTAGCGAATTTTAATATCAATACCTTGCTCGGCATAGAGCACTTTAATTTTTTCCAAATCTTGCGCCAAATCGGTCGGGTAAATTTTACCTAAAATACCGCCTTTTTGTGTTCTTGCATTCGCATACATCAACACAATAGGAACATTAGCAGCTTTGGCAATATGCCAGAAACCTGTACGAATGGGTTGACGTTCTTCACCATCTTTCGCGCGTGTTGCTTCAGGTGCAATGACAAGGTTGAATTTTTCATTTTGATTAAAAATTTCAACCATTTGCGTCACAATATCTTTGCTCGATTTTCGGTCGACAGGAATTCCACCAAAATGCTTTAAAATTGGATTGAGCGGACCTTTGAAAAGTTCTTTTTTAATTAACATGTGAATTTTGAGCTCTAAAATTTCAAACAAAGCCAAAGATAAAATAGCATCCAAATTTGAAGTATGTTCAAAGCCAATAATGACTTGTTTATTTTCTAAAATGGATTGGTCGGCTTGATACGTCCAACCTGTGAGTTTAAAAATAGATTTACCTAAAGTTTTTTTCATGATCATAATCATTACAAATGAATGACAAGCAGTTTAATCTGAGTTTTTAGGAAAATATAGGGTAGAATTGCCCATTAAAATTAAAAATTAGTTGTCTCTTAAATGAACAAAACAGCATAGGGGCTTAGGAAGTTAAGCATATTAAAAAGTATGGTAACTTCCTTATATGAAAGCAAAAATATGTGACGCGCCATGTATAGAACACACTGAATTTAATAGTTGGTCTTTAATTCTACATAATTTGTCACTATGGATAGTTGCAACAACTCAAGGTTGCAACTATAATTAGTTGCATAAACAGTCGGAACGTGGTTATGGGTAAAACAGAAAAACTACTGGATAAATTAAGCAATGCGAAAAATACATTTTCCTATAAAGATTTGGTAGTTTTGTTGAATCAGTTGGGATATGACAAACAGGAAATGGCAGGCTCTCGTGTACGTTTCTATAATTCCAAAACAGGTCATATGATTTTACTACATCGACCCCACCCCGAAAATGAAATTAAAGGCGGCGCATTAAAATCAGTCAAACATGCTCTAAAACAGGAGGGATTGTTATGAGTTACCTAAAATACAAAGGCTATCTTGGTACGATAGAGCCTGATTTAGAAACAGGTGAGCTTTTTGGGAAACTCGCCTTTATCCGCGACCTTGTAACCTATGAAGCAGAAACGCTAAAGGCCCTTGAGAAAGCGTTTACTGCATCGGTGGATGAGTATTTATCTTCGTGCGAAGAATTAGGGAAACAACCTGATTTGCCATTTAAGGGTACGTTCAACGTTCGTATTAATCCTGAATTGCATCGAAAAGCTGTTTTAGCATCGAGTGATACTAGCTTAAATGCTTTCGTCAGCGAAGCGATCAGCGAAAAGCTGGAAAGTTTAGGCGTTTAATACAGCACCCAAAGAAATATCTAAAAATCGGCACTGTCAAAAGCATCTTGAAACAAGCTGGTATCGGTTGATACCAGTTCCGGCTAAGCGTAAAAACAGGGTGAAAAAATGTTGTATCCAGTGGCGATTGAGTACGGCGATGATCAGCACGCTTATGGTGTAGTTGTACCTGGTATTGCAGGGTGCTGATAGTTTCGAGGAGGCACTGGAAAATGTGCAAGAGGCGATTTCAGCTCATTTAGAACTACTCACTGAAAATGGTGAAGAAATTCCTTTGGCAAAAAAAATTGATGAACATATCAGTAAGCCTGAATTTAAGGATTATGGTTTTATTTGGGCTGTGGTCGATGTTGATGTCAGCCGATATTTAGGTAAGTCGGAAAAGATCAATGTGACTTGTTTATTTTCTAATATCGATGGATCGACTTGAATATGTCCAACCTGTGAGTTTAAAAATAGATTTACCTAAAGTTTTTTTCATGATCTTGATCATTACAAATGAATGGCAGGCAGTTTAATCTGAGTTCTTAGGAAAATATAGGGCAGAATCGCTCACAAAATTGAAAAATTGGTTGTCTTTTAAATGAACAAAACGCCAGATTAATTGCTTTACTCATTATGCAAAGATCAGCTAGAATCAGCGCAGTTTTGATTTTATCCTTATATTTCAGATGTTGTGATAAAGGCATCTAGTTGTAATTTAAGTAAAATCTAATAGAATCGAACACGATAAATCATATCATTGTGATGACATCTATCGGGCCTATAGCTCAGTTGGTTAGAGCAGCGGACTCATAATCCGTTGGTCGACAGTTCAAGTCTGTCTGGGCCCACCAAATATTGAACCCTCTAAGCCATGAGTTTAGAGGGTTTTCTATGCCTCAAGATTATGTCTAATTTGGTGCATTTATTGAAAAAACAGCATAATTTACATAGATATTGGTCGCTATTCTTCGTAGACTCTATAGATTCATTTTTATAGATCAATTGGAGATCACATGACTGTCGATGTTACTGAAAGCATTCAATCCACCATTCATCCTGCGTTTCAGCTATTACGTCAACACCATGTAGAAGCACTCGATATTCAAGTTTCTGAATATAAACATAAAGTCACTGGCGCTATTCATTATCATTTAGCCACTGAAAACGATGAAAATGTTTTTTTAGTCGCATTTCGTACCCAGCCAATGGATTCAAAAGGTGCAGCGCATATTTTAGAACACACGGCTTTGTGTGGTTCTGAAAAGTTTCCAGTTCGCGACCCATTTTTCCTCATGATTCGTCGTTCGCTGAATACGTTTATGAATGCCTTTACCGCGGCAGACTGGACGGCGTATCCCTTTGCGACACAGAACAAAAAAGACTTTCAAAATTTATTGGGCGTGTATTTAGATGCCGCGTTTGCAGCAAATTTGAATCCTTTAGATTTTGCTCAAGAAGGTATTCGAATTGAACTGGAAAATGATCAAGCCGTGTATAAAGGCGTGGTATTTAATGAAATGAAAGGGGCGATGAGCTCTCCATCAGATCAGCTTTATCATCAACTGGCGCATCATTTATTTCCTAAAACGACTTATCATTATAACTCTGGTGGCGACCCGAAAGACATTCCAGATTTAAGTTATGAGCAACTGGTCGATTTTTATAAAACGCATTATCACCCGAGTAATGCTGTGTTTATGACTTTTGGCAATCAATCTGCTTATGATTTACAAGAACAATTCGAAACCTTAGCTTTGCACAAATTTTCAAAAGGTCAGACTTTATATTCAAAGCCTGAACAACGTTTAACATCGCCTGTAGAAGTGACGGAAAGCTATGCAGTCGATAGTGATGATTTAAATCAAAAAACCTATCATGTTTTGTCATGGTTATTGCCAGAAACTAGTGACGTCAAATTGCGTTTAGGTATGCGTTTGGTGGAAGGAATTTTATTAGAAAATTCGGCTTCACCGCTACGTCATTATTTAGAAACGTGTGACTATGCACAATCGACTGGCCCACTTATGGGCGTAGATGATAGCAACTTTGAAATGACGTTCTATTGTGGTGTGCAAGGTTCAAATGTAGAACATGCGGAAGAATTTAAACATGGCGTACTAGATCTTCTAAAAGATGTCGCATCCAAACCGATTAATTCTGATGAAGTCGATGCGATTTTGCATCAAATAGAACTACATCAACGTGAAATTAATGGTGATGGCACACCGTACGGTTTAAGCCTGATTCTAAATGGTTTAGGCAGTGCAATTCATCATAGCGACCCAATTGAAGTGTGGGATGTCGATGCGGCAATTGAGCAAGTCAAGCAAGAGCTCAAAGACCCAATGTGGTTATCAAATTTGATTCAAACGCATTTGATTGATAACCCACATCGTGTACAAATGACGCTTGTGCCTGATGCAACGAAATCGCTGAAAGAACAACAAGCAGAACAAGCGCAGTTGGCTGAAATTACAGCCAAATTAACAGAAGCCCAGAAAGTTGAAATTCGTGAAAAAACAGAAGCGTTAAAGCAACGCCAAGACACACCTGATGATTTAGAATTATTGCCGAAAGTTGGTTTGGAGGATGTTCCTGCCGATTTACAGATTGTACAAGGGCAATTGCGTGAAATTATCTGTAATGGTTTAGATACACCGTTGAATCTGTATCATGCAGGGACAAATGGCATTTATTACCAACAGGTTTTGATTCAAATCCCCGATGAAATTGTACAGTCGCCATATTTTGGCTTGCTGTCTATCTTGCTCGGCGAAGTTGGTGCAGGTAAATACGATTATCTTGAACTGCAACAGTTACAAACAGCTGTCAGCGGCGGTTTGGGCATGGGTGCATCGTTACGCAGTAAAATAGATGATAAAGACCGTATTAGTGCATGGCTAACCTTAACCACAAAATCTTTAACGCAAAAACTTGATGCCATTGAGCTACTCAAAATTGCATTTGAACAATTACGTTTTGATGAAAAAGATCGAATTATTGAACTTTTACAACAACGTAAAACACGTTGGCATTCGCGTTTGTCAGGTTCAGGGCACAGCTATGCGATGCAGATTGCATCTCGTCAGATGAGTGCTTTGGCGCGTCGTGATTATCATAATACAGGTTTAGGCGCGCTCAATTGGCTCAATGATTTAGTTACCAATATTGAGCAAGATGATGCAGCCTATCAACAATTATTAGATGAATTAAAAGCCATTCACCGTCTGCTTTTACAAGCTCCAAAACAGTTTTTATTGGTGTGTGAAGAACATCAATCAGATCGTTTAGTGGAACAAATCCAAATTGTTTGGGACAAATTAGCCGTCGATAAAACACCTGTTTCATTAGCACCAGTCGCTCATGAAAATACTGCTAATGATGAAGCGTGGCTCATTCAAACGAATGTTCAATTCTGCGCATCGGCATATCAAGCGGTCGATGTTGCCCATGCGGACGCTGCACCGTTGATGGTACTGGCAGCATACTTGCGTAATGGTTTCTTACACAGCGCGATTCGTGAGAAAGGCGGGGCGTATGGTGGTGGTGCAAGCTACGATGGTAACGCTTGTTCGTTCCGTTTTTATAGCTACCGTGACCCACGACTTGCAGAAACCTTTGCAGATTTTGAAGCGAGCATCGAATGGCTATTTAACACCGAACAACAGCCACACCAACTTGAAGAAGCCATTTTAGGTTTGGTCGCAAGTATGGACAAACCAGGTTCACCTGCGGGCGAAGCCATCACTGCTTGCTATTCCTTACTCCATGCGCGTACACCGAAGTTCCGTAAGTTATTGCGTGAACGTTTATTGCATGTGAACTTAAACGATGTACTGCGTGTCGCCAAACAATATTTAATTGAGCAAACACCTGTAAAAGCAGTGGTCGCACCAGTTGCGAAACGAGAGGAGCTACAACAGCTCGGTTTTAGTATTCAACAAGTTAAATAATAGAATTGGAGAACAATATGGTGATTAAAACTTTTAAGCCAAGGTGTTTAGAGCTAAGTATGCTCGCCATATTGGGCTCTATTGCTTGTTCCGCACATGCAGAAAACGCTGCATCCGTTAATCCTGCAACTGTAGAAGCTTGTGTGGCGTTAACGTCAGATGCAGAACGTTTAGCCTGCTACGACACGCTCTATAAAGCACCGACGATTATTCCAGCTCAAGTTCAAGCCGCTGAACCAATTATTGCAGCAACTACAGCAGCACAAAAAACAGATAAAACAGAACCTGAAACACTCACCGATAAAGTTGTTCAGAAAGTCAGTGATTTACAAATTTTAAGTGCTGCACCTAAATTTGACCCGAATGTGTCCTTGTTAGATCGTCGTTGGGAGCTTTCGGAAGAGAGTAAATTGGGCGTGTGGAATATTAGGGCTTATCAACCTGTATATTTACTGCCAGCTTTTTGGACGAGCGAAAAAAATGAATTTCCAAAGAGCCCAAATGAAAACAATACCGTCACCAATAAACAAGACTTGAGCTCAACTGAAGCAAAGTTCCAGCTTTCATTTAAAACCAAAGCATTGGAAAATGTTTTTGGCAATAATGGTGATGTTTGGGTGGGTTATACTCAATCTTCGCGCTGGCAAGTATTCAATTCAGAAGCTTCACGACCATTTCGCGAGACCAATTATGAGCCTGAAGCGAGCTTAATTTTCAGAACAAATTACGAAATTCTAGGTTTAAACGCGCGCTTATTGGGGATGACATTAAATCATCAATCCAATGGTCGTTCTGATCCATTATCGCGGAGTTGGAACCGCGTAATCTTTAACTTAGGCTTTGAAAAAGATAATTTTGCTTTGATGTTACGTCCTTGGTATCGCATTGAAGAAGATGCAAAAGATGACAATAATCCTGATATTAAAGACTATATTGGGCGAGGCGATTTAACGGCATTTTACCGTGATGGTGACAATGATTTTTCCTTGATGCTTCGCCATTCATTGAAAGGTGGTGACCGTTCACATGGTGCAGTCCAGTTTGATTGGGCATTTCCAATCAAAGGTAAACTACGTGGACATTTCCAACTGTTTGATGGCTATGGTGAAAGCTTAATTGATTATAATCATCGTGCGACCTACGCAGGTATAGGCGTATCGCTCATGAATTGGTATTAAATGAGCCTCGATATTCCGAAATCGTTACGGCAGCTTGAAGCAAATTGTGGTGTTTTTTCTGTTTGGTTGATTTTAAAGCAATATCAAATACATATTGATATTGCTGACCTCATTCAACTCTGCGGACATGATCAACAAGAGGGAACATTTACCAT
>DAOMAH010000025.1:7397-12641 GCA_035426725.1 Acinetobacter sp. | reverse complement strand
GAGCGACGGACTGTTAATCCGCAGGTCCCTGGTTCGAGCCCAGGTTGGAGAGCCAAGATTCTAAAAAGCCCATATCATTGATATGGGCTTTTTATTTATCATCAGTATCTCTTTTTAATCAAATGCAGCTTGACACTTAGCTAAGTATAAAAATATGATCGATACAATTAAAAATATATGGTCTTATCATAATGCGTCGACTACCTCCAGAAACGGCACCGAAATTTCAACTCACAGATAGTCTTGGCGAAGTGGTTCGACTAGACTCAGGTAAACGCACTTTACTCGCATTTTTTCGTGATACGAACTGTCCTTTTTGTAATTTTAGAGTTTTCCAATTAACACAACATTATAAAAAACTTTCCGATGAAGGATTAGAGATCATTGCATTTTTTTCTTCAACACATGAAGAAGTCAATGAATTTGTAAGAAAACGACCGCGCCCATTTATCATCGTTGCCGATCCTGAAAATATTGCTTATCAGGCTTATGGCATTGAACGATCAATGGCACGCTCGGCTTATAGCGTTTTTAGACATTTTGTCTCTTGGGTTTTAGGGATTAAAATTATAGGTGCCGAGGGTTTAAAAAAGAATCTACAAAATCCTAGTGATATTATGCCAGCAGATTTCTTAATTGATGAGCATGGTTATATTGTTGAAACGTATTATGGTTCAGATGCCAGCGATCATATTCCATTTGAAAATATTTATAAGTTTCTAAATGTTGATCAAAAAGCTAATGCGCCTAAAGTGACCAATGTTTGATTAATTTTTGGACATGCGGCGTGTTTAGTTACTCGGCACGCCGCTATGGAAACGAAAGGTGTCATCTGGACTTTGGATTAAATTTTTTTCGACTGCACGGATATGTGATATTCGTAGCTGAATGGTTTCTTCGGGATCTTTTAATTTGGCAGTTTTTGCAACATCTAAAGCCAAAGCGAGATAATCTTCAAAATGGCGCGATTCTGACTTGAGCAAGTAACGATAATAACGTCCTAGTTCATAATCCACAATTGGCGCTAAGGCATAAAAACGTTCACATGAACGTGCTTCAACAAATGCGCCGATAATCATCACATCAATGAGTGCTTCAGGTTCATACGTTCGAATTTCTTTGCGTAATTCGCCCGCATAACGCCCTGCACTTAAGCCAACCCAATCCTGACCACGCTTAGCCATAAACTCAAGTACTTGCTCATAATGCAGCATTTCCTCCCGAACGAGTTGTGCCAATTTCACCTGTAAATCGGCAAAAAAACTATAACGAAACATCAAGTTCATAGCGGTACTGGCGGCTTTTTTCTCACAATTGGCATGATCTTGCATCAGCACATCCAATTGATTTAATGCTTCATCTAGCCATGCTTGCGGTGTGGTACATCCTAAAAATGAAATGACTGGTTGCATCAATTCATCATAGTTTAAACTACTCATCAATTTATCTCGCAGCCGCCTGAATAGCATCTTTCATGTCTTTGACTGCCTGCTGCAAACCAACAAATACGCTATCGGCAATAATTGAATGTCCAATATTCAGTTCATGAATTTGAGGTATAGCGGCAATTGGCGCAACATTATTTAAGTTTAAACCGTGCCCTGCATTTACAACTAAACCTTTAGAAGCCGCATATCCAGCCCCCTGAATAATCCGAGCTAACTCGGCTTGCTGCTGCTCATCTGTTTCTGCATCGGCATAAGCACCCGTATGGATTTCAATGGTCGGTGCGCCACACGCAATCGCCGCATCGATTTGCGCTAAATCGGCATCAATAAACAAAGACACATCACAGCCAATTGCATTCAATGCCTGAGTTGCTGCTTTGACTTTTTCAAAATGACCGACAACATCTAAGCCACCTTCAGTGGTCACTTCTTGGCGACGTTCAGGCACAAAACACACATGCTGTGGCTGAATTTCTTTGGCAAAGGCAACCATTTCATCGGTCACAGCTAATTCCAAATTCATTCGCGTTTTCAATAATGGGCGCATACGACGCACATCATCGTCTTGAATATGACGACGATCTTCTCGCAAATGCAAAGTAATCCCTTCGGCACCCGATTCTTCACAAACCAATGCCGCCTGCACAGGATCAGGGTAAGTGGTGCCACGCGCTTGTCTTAAAGTCGCCACATGATCAATATTTACACCCAATATTGCTGCCATAAAAGTTTCCTATAGATGCCGATCGATCAAATTAAATCATTTAGGCAGTTAAGTTTGCGTATTTTGAATCCACAGTTGACGGCTTTTGAGCACTCGATCACCCAATAAAGCACTAATCATTTGACGGTATAGTTTACCCAAAAATGACAATTGTTCGGGAGAAAAATCCAACCCTTGTTCATAGTCCTGCATTAAAATTACAGATGAACCGAGCAAGGTCGCCCGCGACTCTCGATAGACAGGTGCAAAACCATCATTTAACTGAAACTGATAATGTTGTAATGGGTTAATGACGTTTTGATTTGAATCAATCGAAAAATCAATTGCATAGCCTAACTCTTGCAATAACACGTATTCAAATTGACGTAGAATTTGTTTTAAAAACAAAGTCGCCTGTTGATGCTTTGCTAATTCTTGTAATTGCAATAAGATCAACTGATATTGCTGAAACGTTTGTGGCATCGCTTCTTCTAAAGGACACAAACGCAATAAAATTTCATTCAAATAGAAACCCGCAAAAAAAGCATCACCATGAAAAAAAACAGGTTGATTCAAAATTTCTAAATGATTGAAATTCTTGAGTTCAGATTTACCTGTGGCTTGTAAGCGAATTGGCTGATATTGCGGCGGTGGGGTTTGTCTAAGAATGCCATCGACTCGCCCATATTCTTGGGTAAATAAATGCACAATTTGGCTTTTTTCGCGGTATTTCCGATGATGAATTAAATAGCCATGCAAGACTTCATTGCGCATCATTGAATGCTGCTCACCCTAATCTTTCTTATCCTTTTGATCATCTTCATCTTCATCTTCATCTTCATCAGGAATAACTGCGCCAACCACAGCAGCGGTTCCTTTCACCACACCTTTTGTGGTCTTATAAGCCACTTTAACAGGCACTGTCACAAGTTTATGATACAGCCTTGTAGCATAACGATGCACACCGCCACAGCTAACACACGAATTGCTATATTCATCCTTGTGACCTCATACTGTTAGATATCGCTATAACCTAAACTTTTTAATGCACGTTCATCATCTGACCAACCGCCTTTGACTTTCACCCAAAGCGTGAGCATGATTTTTTGTTCAAACATCTTTTCCATATCCGCACGTGCATCCATACCGATACTTTTCAGCTTCGCACCTTTATCACCAATCACAATGGCTTTTTGACCTTGGCGTTCGACAAAAATTGTGGCATCAATATAAGTACAAGGTGGTTTTAAACGACCTGTTTTTTCACTTACTGCCGCTTCTTCAGTCTTGAATGATTCAATTTGCACGGTCAAGTCATATGGCAGCTCTTCACCCAACTGACGCATGATTTTTTCACGAATGATTTCACTAGCAAGGAAACGTTCTGAACGATCGGTAATTTGATCTAATGAGTATAGTGGTGCTTGATAAGGTAAATATTTTTCAATGGTGTCACGCAGATGATCAAGATTGGCACCACGTAAAGCTGAAACTGGAACAATTTCAGCAAAATTCATGAGCTTTGCGCGCTCTTGAATCAATGGTAATGCATGATTTTTATTTTCCAAAGTATCAATTTTATTGATCACCAAAATGACAGGCATATCCGCATTCTTTAGCTTTTCTAAAACCAATTCATCATTTTGAGTCCACTTATCTGCATCAAGTACAAACAACACAAGATTCACATCTCGCAATGCCGAATGTGCAGCACGGTTCATCATCTTATTAATGGCGCGCACTTCTTTTTTGTGCATCCCAGGTGTATCCACAAAAACCGCTTGAGATTTTTCACGTGAATCAATACCCACAATTTTATGGCGTGTGGTTTGCGGTTTGCGCGAAGTAATCGAAAGTTTCTGACCCAAAATATGGTTCATTAAAGTCGATTTACCCACGTTTGGACGACCAACAATCGCCACAAAACCGCTTTTATAGTCAGAAGGAATACTTGTACCTTGTGAACTAAAAAATTGATCTACGAGATTATTGCTGTCCTGCTGTTCAATATTGTCAGGATTATTTTCATTGGGATGAGACATTCAGTTATTGCTCCAATAATTTTAAAATTTCCGCCGCCGCTGCTTGTTCAGCAAAACGACGACTTGAGCCCTCACCTAGGGTATTAAGGTGTCCGTCCACCAAACATTCCACTTTAAAATGCTGATGGGGCGCGTCCCCCTGAATATCTACAACCTCGTAAACTGGGAGAGGTTTTTTACGTGCTTGTAAATACTCTTGTAAGCGTGATTTCGGGTCTTTCAGTTGGTCTGTGGGTTCAATATGATCAAAATAAGGCACATACCATTTTAACACAATGGACTGGAGTAGATTCAGATCATCACAATCTAAATAGATTGCACCAATAATGGCTTCAACGGTATCTGCAAGAATAGACTCCCGATGATGACCACCTGATTTCAATTCACCGACACTCAAAATGAGTGATTGACCTAATTGTAAATCATAGGCAATTTTACCCAGTGCCTCTTGGCGCACGAGTGTCGCTCGCATTCGCGTCAAACGTCCTTCATTTTCCGAAGGATAGACATGATATAGATGGTTCGCAATAATCATTCCCAATAATGAATCGCCTAGAAATTCTAGGCGTTCATAATTGGCTTTTTGACTGACTGAGCGATGGGTGAGTGCCAGAATTAACAAGTCATGCTGTTTGAACTGGTAGCCGATTCGACTTTGAAGTCGAGTATCACTCAGCTTGTTTGGCAGTTTTTTGGTCAAAAGTCTTCTCGAAATTCATTACTAAACTAATATTCATCATGAACGGTTTGCGCACTTCATATTTCTTTATCACGATCAGGTCATCCTTATAAGTCGCTTGACCGATCTCTTTAAAACGAATGTCCCGTATACCATTCAGGTCGAATCTTTTGTCCATCTCGGTTGCAAATTTAGTTGCTGTAATATTTGCAGGGCTATCTTTTAGTACACCTTGAATTTGCGTATCAATGATTTTATCATCCCAATACGCTGGCCAAATCGCAATCGCAGCTTTTACAGCAATTGCGAATAAGACAACCCCAAATAAAATTGCAATATACGATGCCCCTTGTTGAGATTTACGCATTTTTT
>DAOMAH010000025.1:0-7297 GCA_035426725.1 Acinetobacter sp. | reverse complement strand
ACCCCAAATAAAATTGCAATATACGATGCCCCTTGTTGAGATTTACGCATTTTTTATTTCCTTCTGTTTTTATTAATTAATCTTACCATTTCGGTCAAAACTTGGAAGATGTAAACCTGGTTCTTTATGCATCCAAATATACTCCGCACGTCCCGTTAAATTTTCTTCAGGTACAAATCCCCAAAAACGACTGTCTGCACTTTGATCACGATTGTCCCCCATCGCGAAATACTGTCCTTGCGGCATAGTTACTTCCCAATCTTGACCATTACTCTGAATAAACACATTATTTTCTTTCGCAACGAATGGAATTAACGCCTCTGCACCTTTCAGTTGTGCAAACTGGAATTGTTCCGCTAACGGATTACGTCCATCCAAATAACGAATTAAATGTTGATGCTCACCTAAAGTTTCTTTGAAATAATAAACATTTGGTGTTTCAAGTTGATCTTTGTCTCGTTTAAATTCCGTCGTGACTTTGGCAATTTTCTGACCATTAATCACCAACTCACCCGCTTTAAATTGAATGTGGTCACCTGGTAGACCCACAACGCGTTTAATATAACTGATGGTTGGTTGTGGTGGATAGCGAAACACAAATACTTCACCACGTTTAGGTTCACCCACAGGAATAATTTTAGTATTCACAACAGGAAGGCGCACACCATAATTAAATTTATTCACCAAAATAAAATCGCCTGTTTCTAAAGTCGGCACCATAGAATCAGAAGGAATATTAAACGGTTCATACAAAAAAGAACGCAAAATTAAGACAACAGCCAAGACTGGCCAGAAGTCATATGCCCATGTAATAACAAAATTTTCCTGATCTCGCCCTTTGTTTGCACGATGTTTCAATACAAACTTATCTAATAACCACACTAAAAAGAAAATCAGTGTGGCAGGTACTAAAATCAAATTAAAATCAAAATCCATAAACGCGTCCTAATTACTTTTATCGATCGACTTTCAATACAGCTAAAAACGCTTCTTGTGGAATTTCGACACTTCCCACTTGCTTCATACGTTTTTTACCTTCTTTTTGTTTTGAAAGAAGTTTTTTCTTACGTGACACATCACCACCATAGCATTTTGCCAAGACATTTTTACGCATGGCTTTTACGGTTGAACGCGCAATAATTTGGGCGCCAATCGCTGCTTGGATGGCAACATCATACATTTGACGAGGGATTAAATCCTTCATCTTTTCTACTAAGGCAATTCCACGATGACGTGCATCTTGACGATGGCAAATCATGGCTAAGGCATCGACCTTTTCACTATTAATTAACACATCAACCTTAACTAAAGATGAACTCTCAAAACGAACAAAGCTGTAATCGAGTGATGCAAAACCACGAGAACATGATTTCAACTTATCAAAGAAATCCATCACCACTTCTGCCATCGGAATTTCAAAAGTAATTGAAACTTGATTGCCCAAGAATTTCATATCTTTTTGTACGCCACGACGCTCAACACACAAGGTCATAACATTACCCAAATATTCTTGCGGAACAAGAATATGACATTCAGCAATCGGCTCTCGTAAGTCTTCAACCGTCGAACCATCAGGCATTTTCGATGGGCTATCGATATAAATCGTGTCGCCTTTCTTGGTTAAGGCTTCATAAATTACAGTGGGTGCTGAGCTAATAATATCTAAGTCGTACTCACGCTCTAAACGCTCTTGTACGATTTCCATATGCAGCATGCCTAAGAAACCGCAACGGAAACCAAAACCTAACGCATCAGAACTTTCTGGCTCAAAAAACAAGGCCGAATCATTGATTTGTAATTTTTGTAAGGCTTCGCGGAATGGTTCAAAATCACTGGCATCAATCGGAAATAAACCTGCATAGACCTGCGGTTTTACTTTTTTGAACCCGGGTAAAATCGCAACATCTGGCGTAGCAGAGAGGGTAATCGTATCTCCGACTGGTGCGCCATAAATATCTTTAATCCCCGCAATCACAAAACCAACTTCGCCCGCTTCGAGCATATCAGTTTCGCTATGTTTCGGATTAAATACACCAACAGAAGTCACTGGGTGAGCTTGCCCAGTCGATTTAACCAGCATTTTGTCGCCCTTACGGATACGACCTTGTTTAATTCGTACTAAAGATACAACTCCTAAATAATTATCAAACCAAGAGTCAATAATTAAGGCTTGTAATGGTGCATCACGATCACCTTCTGGTGCAGGAATCACATCAACTAGACGTTCTAAAACACCTTCAACACCTAAGCCAGTTTTTGCTGAACAAGTTGGCGCATCAGTCGCTTCAATCCCAATAATTTCTTCAATTTCGTGAATCACACGCTCAGGTTCTGCTTGCGGCAAATCAATCTTATTTAAAATTGGGAGTACTTCTAGGCCTTGTTCAATCGCGGTATAACAGTTGGCAACAGATTGTGCTTCAACACCTTGTGCAGCATCAACGACCAATAACGCCCCTTCACACGCCGCCAAAGAACGCGAAACTTCATAAGAAAAATCGACGTGCCCTGGAGTATCAATAAAGTTTAATTGATATTCCTGACCATTTGGATGTGTGTAGTACAAGGTTACCGAAGCGGCTTTAATCGTGATTCCACGCTCGCGCTCAAGCTCCATAGAGTCTAAGACTTGGGCCTGCATTTCACGATCTTGCAAACCACCACACATTTGAATAAAACGGTCAGCCAGAGTCGACTTCCCGTGATCAATGTGAGCAATGATCGAGAAATTACGTATATTTTTGATATCTACGGATTTTTTAGCTTGCGCCATGAGTAACCTTGAGAAATGATAGTGCTGCTACTTTGAAAAAAGTAACGAGCCAAAGCGATTGAATAATTTGTCGGGGATTATAACAGAACGGATTTTCAAAGTATTCAAAATAATGTTCTGCCAAATCTCAAACTCATAGCGGCTTCAGCTAAGGACTCGAGGGTTCCCATTAATACAACAGAGAAAAATCCAGAGGATTAAAATCTTTCTCAATCGGTTGGTAGGCTTGAATAAAACTCGGTGACATACGTTTTGGACGACCTGTCGCGATTTCAATACACGCCCATTTGGTATTTCCAACAAATAAAACACTTTGGTCTTTGGGGTGATAAAACGCATACTTACGATACGAATATAAAGCATCGATATGATCTAACCACGTTCTCAAAATTAGCTCATCACCTTCGATCGCTGCTTTGCGATATTGCACATGATGCTCTACTGCCACCATGGCATGTTTTAATTCTAAATATTGAGTAAGTCCCAAACCTAACTGTTCAATATGCGCAAGTGCTACATCTTGCATCCATTGGATGTACACCACATTATTCACGTGCCCTAAAATATCAATATGTTCAGGTTTAACCTGTAGGTTTAAATCAAAAATTGCACTCATAAGCTCAGAATTTGCATCATTCACAGTTCATTGAAATACAGTAATAGAATCCTTACTGTATTTCAAAAGAAAAACCACCCGATTTTAAGGATGGTTTTTTTGAATCAAACAAGATTTATTGAAGACGTAAACCCAACATTGCACGCTTACCTTGGCGGATAATCCCGACGCGCGCTACACTATTTTTAGGCAAAGCCCCAATCACTTTGGCAAAGTGTTGACCATTCTGAATTGCTGTACCGTTGACCTGAAAAATAACATCGCCTGCCACAATATTCGATAACGAAGCCAAACCGCCTCGCTTCACATCTTGCACAACAATTCCGCCTTGAACATTCAAGCTGGTTTTTTCCGCTGCCGTCAAATCACGAATCCCAATCCCTAAACCACTGGTAGAACTATTCTTATCTTCTGCCGCTGGCGTTTCATCAGGCGCAGTCCCTAAAGTTGCTGTAAAATTGTGGGTTTTATCATCACGTAATACTTGTAATTCAACCTTTTGATCTGGAGCAATACGATTTAAGGCATACAGTAAATCACTGGTACGGGAAATGGATACACCATTTGCTTTTAATATCACATCACCCGATTTTAAACCTGCTTTTTCAGCTGGCGATTTTGGCGTGACTTGAGTAATTAGTGAGCCTTCAGGTTTTGGTAAGTTATAGGCTTCAGCCAAATTACGGTCAATATCTTGTAGTAAAATACCCAGATAAGAACGGGTCACTTTACCTTTGGTTTTCAGTTGCTGAACCACATCCATCGCGACATCAATGGGGATTGAGAAGGACAAGCCCATATAACCACCCGTTCCACTAAAGATACGAGAGTTAACCCCAATCACCTCACCCTGTTGATTGAACAAAGGGCCTCCCGAGTTGCCTGGGTTTAGCGCAGCATCGGTCTGAATAAATGGGACTGAGCTTTCTCCACTCATATTCCGTGACTTCGCACTTACAATTCCCGCAGAGGCGGAATAATCAAAACCAAATGGAGAACCAATCGCCAATACAGGCTCACCTACTCTTAACTGATTTGCATTACCAATCTTTAATTCAGGGAAGTTCGTACCATTCACTTTCAATACAGCGATATCAGTACGTTCATCACTTCCGACCACGGTCGCATCGAGTTCACGACGATCATTCAGAATAATGCTGATTCGAGATGAATCGGCAATCACATGATGATTGGTGACAAGGTAACCATCTTTACTAATAAAAAATGCACTACCGTAAGCTGTCTTTTCTTGAGGGCCTTGTTGTTGCGGAATGATGACTTGATTACCGAAAAAACGGCGTAAAATTTCTGGTACTTGTTGCTGCAATAACTCATCCTGAGTCATTTTCTTCACAACATTAACACTTACCACCGCAGGACTTACCTGCTCAACAAGGTTTGAAAAATCTACTGCAGAGGCAGCGTTCACTTGCGTAGCGGCTAAGGTAAATACCGCAGCATACATTCCTTGTTGTAAATAGCGACTTTTCATGAAGTACAAACCTACATGCTAATGATCAAAAAGAATTTAAGAGAATATTTTTATCACAACCATTTCACATTTTTCGTAAAAATATGTTTATATTTTCAAGGCATACAACGAAATAGTTGAATAAATTGTGAATAAACTTTGGAGATCACACGCTTTTATTCACAAGCTAAATAATGTTTTACAGAAACCAGCTTAACAATAGATTAAGCCATTGTGGCAAAACGTAAACCTGAAATCTGTCAAGTTGCTCACCCTGATTTCAATATAATAGGAGAAAAAATCAATCAATTCTTATGAGATTAGCTCTTGCCTTTTTAAGCAAAAAGCGGTGTCATTAGCAAACGTTTGAAACTGAAGCAGATCGACATGCCTGATTTAAAAACAATTCATCATTTTGACGTGATTATTGTGGGCAGTGGCGGTGCAGGTTTAACCCTTGCATTGTCTTTACCGAGCCATTACAACATTGCGGTTTTGGCAAAAGCAGCCTTAACTGAAGCCAGTACTTTTTATGCACAAGGTGGCGTGGCTGCGGTATTGGATGAAACTGATTCTATTCAACAACACATTAATGACACCATGGTTGCAGGCGCACAACTTTGTGAACTACATGCGGTTAAACAAACGGTCGAGGGCGGAAAACCAACCGTTGATTTTTTATTAGAGCAAGGCGTTCAATTCACTTTAGATGAAGATGAGCAATTGCATCTCACGCGTGAAGGTGGACATTCACAACGCCGTATTATCCACTCTGCCGATGCAACAGGAAAAGCCATTTCAACAACACTCGTTGAACGTGCCAAAGAACGAAAAAACATTACCATTTTTGAAAATTATATTGCGATTGATCTGATTACTTTGCATAAACTGGGGCATTTAGATCAAGCGAACCGCGCCATTGGTTTATATGCTTTAGATGAAAGCGCTGAACAAGTACATACCTTTCTAGCGCCCTTTACTGCTTTGGCTTGTGGTGGGGCGATGAAAGCCTATTTATATACCTCAAATCCTGACATTGCCACGGGCGATGGTATCGCGATGGCGTATCGTGCAGGGTGTCGCGTCGCCAATATGGAATTTAATCAATTTCATCCTACTTGTTTGTATCATCCCAAAGCGCGTTCATTTTTGATTACCGAAGCGATGCGTGGCGAAGGTGCGTATTTACGTTTGCCTGATGGTGAACGTTTTATGTTGCGTTTCGATGAGCGCGCTGAACTTGCACCGCGTGATATTGTGGCTCGTGCGATTGACTATGAAATCAAACGTTTGGGTATTCGTCACGTTTGGTTAGACATCACGCATAAATCGCCTGAATTTATTACCGAACACTTCCCTACACTTTATGCACGACTGCTTGAACTTGGCATTGATATCACCAAAGATATGATTCCAGTCGTTCCTGCGGCGCACTATACCTGCGGCGGCGTGGTGGTCGATGAACATAGTCAAACCGATTTAAATGGTTTATATGCGATTGGTGAAACCTCTTATACAGGTTTACACGGCGCAAATCGTATGGCGAGTAACTCGTTGCTTGAATGTTTTGTTTATGGCATGAGTGCAGCAGAAGATATTCAGCAGAAATTGGATACAGATTTTAAATTCCCTGAAGTTTCGTCATGGGATGAAACCCAAGTGACGGATGCCGATGAAGATGTCGTCATTCTACAAAACTGGGATGAACTTCGTTCGACCATGTGGAACTATGTCGGCATTGTGCGTACCACCAAGCGTTTACAGCGTGCTTTGCATCGTATTGAAATGCTGAGTCGTGAAATTACTGAATATTATCAAGATTACCGTGTGAGCAAAAACCTGATTGAATTGCGTAACTTGGTTCTCGTTTCGGAAATGATTGTGCGCTGTGCTATGGAACGGAAAGAATCTCGTGGTTTGCATTACACCTTGGATTATCCTGAAATGTCGAATGAAGTGCGTAAGACTGTATTAACACCGCCGAATTTCAAAGTTGAACAACCGTTGGTGAATAATTCAGTTGAATAAATCAACTGAATTATTTAATGGATTGATAATCAAGAAAAATAAATATCCCACTCACGAGTAGTGGGATATTCAAATTATAAATTATTTAGAACAATATTTAAGTGCAACTGGAGTAGCTGTCGGCTCAGTGTTCAACCATTGTCTAGTCGGAATTACTGTAATTGCACAATTATCCGCAACTCGAATTTTAAATGCACTCCAGTATAAACCTTCACCAACACCTGTAGCAGGGGTAAAAATTTGAGTACCTAAAGGCGAATTCAATTCAACCTTGATTGGCGAACCAAAAATTCCAGGATTAGAAGTTTCTGAATAATTATGTACAAAGTAATGATATTCCCCCACCATCAATTTACTTAAGGTCACGATTTCAGGGCCATAACTATCGGTATCATCAACATCTAAATTG
>DAOMAH010000024.1:0-12918 GCA_035426725.1 Acinetobacter sp. | reverse complement strand
CGTCTCCAACTGTGCCGCATTCTACAGCTTTATTGAGACAGCGCAAGCGGTTTTTGAAGTTTAATAGATTAAACGGCTATTTTTAAACCAGTGGCTATAATTTAACTTATATTTTCCATATGAATTTGTTTTAATAAGCATAGAATAACCAAATTATATTTCGCTCTATGGGCGATTAAGGAAAGACTATGCATTACTCGAATTTCATCTTGCTAGGTTTATTAACCGCTGGGGCATGTTCTTCAGTATTGGCTCAAGAAACTCCTACGAATGTCACAAGTGAAAATACTTCCGAATCAAATCCAGTTGTTGTAGAACAGAAAACTTCAACGCTACAAGCGATAAAAGATTTAAAACATCTCACGAAAAATGATTTAAAGGTAAATGCAACTGCGGCACAACCAGAGACCGTAAAAGACCCGCTACAGCCTTTAAACCGTGATATTTTTGCATTTAATGACGCCATAGATCGTCATTTTCTTAAGCCGATTACCTTACAATATGTTGCTAAAGTTCCACAGAGCGTTCGTCAGCCTTATCGTCAATTTCGTAAAAACTTAGGCGAGCCATGGAATGCTGTGAATCAAGTTATACAAGGTCGACCGAGTCGTGCTGCAAAAACTTTAGGGCGTTTTACCGTAAATACATTAACCACTTTAGGTTTTGCCGATCCTGCACGTCGTTTAGGCTTAACTGCAGAAGATGAAAATTTTGGCGTAACATTGGGCTATTATGGTGTTCCATCTGGCCCTTATGTAATGTTGCCATTTTTTGGCCCGAGTACATTCCGTGACACTGCTGGAACAGTTGCTGACAGTTATGGGCGACCGCAAAAATACTTACTTGATGACCATGACGGAATTTACTGGACATCAAATGTATTGCAAGCGGTTGATACTCGTGCTCAAATTTTAGATATCGAAGAAAGCCTACAAGGCGATAAATACTCAATGATTCGAGATTTTTATTTACAACGCAAAGCTTTTCAAATTGCCGAAAAACGTGGTGATACTGCCGACATTTCTTTCATTGAAGATGATGCCGATGCTGATGCCTCGACTGAACAACAGTAATTATATTTAAATCATAATGTTACAATATAGCCATCGTCTAGGACTTTAAACCTTGTCGATGGCTTTGTTTTCGATCATCTTTCGTCTATGATGAATTAAAAATGATCATACAAAGGATCGAAGATTCATCTATGTATTTCATTCAACCTACGCGATCTATTTCCTGTTTAGATCAAGCTCTTGTCGAATTGCCTAGTTTGCAAATTATTCAAACTCAAGATTTAGACCTGTATGATCCAACCATTATTGCAATTGCTGATGTACAAGATTTTCTGAAATACCAATGGAAATTTCCAACCATCGTGCTTGCCTTTGAAAACGAAGGCGCTGCCTTAGCTCAAGCTTGGGAAATGGGTGCTTTAGCAGGTTGGATTTGGAATACATTACCCAAAAATCCTATTCATGCTTTATTTAAAATAGACGCGCAATATAAGCGCAATCAAGATAGTCGTGATTTACCTTCCGCAGCCGAACTACAGAAATGTTTATTACCGAACCCATTAGAATTAGATAACTATCAAGTTGAGTCTTTTTTTCAACCCTCTGCTTACTTGTCTGGTGATTGGTACGATTACTGGAAATTAAATGAAGACGAAGTCTTGTTCTATTTGGCGGATGTTTCTGGACATGGTGTGACAAGCAGCTTATTAACTTCATGGATGGCTGCATTTCACGGCCGTTCAAAAACGCCAAAAGAATTGATTCAAAAATTGAATACGATGCTGGTTCAAGAAAATATCGAAAAGCATATCACCATGGTCGCAGGTATTTTAAACACCATTACCAATGAAGTTCAGTGGTGTAGCGCGGGACATTATCCTCCTCCAATCATTTTTGAGCCTGACCAAGCACCACAAATCTTGAGTACCAGCAGCTTTCCTTTAGGTCTTATTGAAGATCTCGACATTCAAGAACATCGCTGTGTGCTTAATTGCCATGCGCGGTTTATTGTCTGTTCGGACGGCGCGCTTGAATTATATGATGGTGGGTTGAATGATCAGTTTAATCAGCTGGTTGAACATTTGCAAAAAAATGCGTTCAAAGCACCCGATCATGTTGCAGATGACATTGCCATATTAAGTTTATGTAGAATGAATTAATTTCAAAATCAATATTTTAATTAGATCACAGCATACAGGCACTTGTGTCGAGAATATCACTATGGGATAATTTTACATTATCTCTCTGAAAATGGCATTTATATGTCAACAGGTCATGTTGAATATGCAAGTCTGAACGGAACGCATATTTTCAAACTTATTGGCGAAGTCCGAGCTCATTCTTGTATTAGTTTAGACAAACTCCTTAACAAAATTGAACAACAACAAAACGTTGTTGGCGCAATTGTAGATTTAACCCAAACCACCTTTATTGACAGTACGGTCTTAGGTGTCTTGGCGAAGTTAGGGTTAAAGCTGAAACAGATTCACAAAATTCAAGCGGTGATGCTTTCAACAAATCAAGATATCACCACCTTAGCTAACAGTATGGGGCTTGGGCAGGTTTTTGTGATTTTAAATTATTGCGGCGATCCAAGCTTATGCACTCTCGAGCTCACCGAAGAGTATGTGACGCATGGCGCAATGCTCAATACCGTACTCGATGCCCACAAAACCCTAATGCGCCTAAATCAGAACAATCAAAATATGTTTGAGCCACTGGTTAAACAACTGCAAAAAGAGCAAGATTGTTTAAACTTAGATACTCATAAGCAAAATGCTTAATCTCTGATTCAAAATTGAAACCCTAATATGAGTTTATTTTCTGTTGCACAAATGAATTCTCAAAATGACATTGAAGCTAATTTCCTTGTCATAGAATTCATGATGCAACAAGCGAAGAATCAATCTGCTGAACTCATCGTCTTTCCTGAAAATTTCATTTGTTTTGCGGCAGGTCAGCAACGTCAAACTGCTGAACTATTTGAAAGTATTCAGCAACGTTTACAGACGCTCGCACATCATTATCAAATTTGGATGATTGCTGGAACGCTGCCCTGCCCTTATCGACCTGACGGTTCAACGATCAAAGATGGTCGTGTTCGCACGGTAAGTTTGTGCATTAGCCCCGAAGGTAAAACCATTGCACGCTACGACAAAATTCATCTTTTTGATGTACAAGTTGCAGATGGCATTGGTGGTTATCAAGAATCCGCAGTATTTGAAGCAGGTGATGCGCTTACGGTCGCTAAAACACCTTTTGGTAATATTGGCTTGATGGTCTGTTATGACTTACGCTTCCCTGAACTGGCACTCAAACTTCGTGCTCAAGGCTCACATATTTTAACTGCACCATCTGCATTTACCTTTACCACGGGGCAAATGCATTGGCAACTGCTACTCCAAGCACGAGCGATAGATAGTCAATGTATGGTTCTCGGTGCTGCACAGCAAGGCTGGCATGCCAATGGCACTCGACATACGTGGGGACATGCGATGGCAACCCAATCGCAAGGTAAAATTTTAGCTGAAGTTACTGATGAAGGTCATCAATTGATTGTGGTGCCTTTTGATCTAGAAATACAAGCTCAGATCAGAACAGCGATGCCATTGATTACGCATCGCAAACTCATTGATTTATCCTAAGTTTTATTGATTTATTTAGATATATCAAAATCAATTTTTACCCGCCATGAACATATTGATGAGATAGAAAATTTCATCTGTTAATTGCTCAAGTGACAAACTTTGATTCATCAACCATTCTGCCATCAACTCGTTAATTCCACCAACAAGTGCCACCGCAAGCCAGTGATAGTTTCTTTGGGGTAATTGATTTTCTGCTGCCAATGCATTCATGAACTGTTCCAAATGTATGGCAATTCCATGAATGACCTCTCGCCGTCGTTTTTCCACGATTGCACTTGCACCCACCACTTCAAGTACACCAATTTGTGCGCGTCGTGAGTCGGTTAAGTAATTATTGACCAAGGCTTGAATAACTTGCTGCATTTTTTCCTGCAACCCTTGACGCTCAGCCATCATTGCGCTGAATAAGCTGACCTGTAATTCTTCAGTGATCTGATTATAGACGGCTAAGAGTAATTCTTCACGACTACTAAATACCTGATAAAAGTGCCGAGTTGTGACTTTTGCTTCACTACACAATGTTTCAATCGTGGTATTGGCGTAACCTTGCGTTCCGAACAGTTGCAATGCAGCTTGCATCAAACGTTCACGTCTTTCTAAAACACGATCTTCAGGATTTTTTTTCCGATATACCCGCTTATTTACAGTTTCAATCGTACGATCTAAATTTGACAAGAAATCTTTCCTAATTTATATTGTGTACATAATTACAGCAAAAGCCATGCTTTGCCGTACGTAATCAGCTAATATTTAAAAAAGGATAGCATCATGGGCATTATTGTTCCATTTAATCATTTTGATGGTACGCGTGATGCTATTCGTCCGCTAGAACGCATAGACAATATTCGTGAAGCAGCCAAAGACTTCCGTGAAACCATGCTATCGAAACCCAAAGTTTTGTTTTATAAAACCTTTGAATTAATTCGCCTACCGTATCCTGCAAAGTATGGTTATTTAAATGCGTTTAGCCTACCGACCCCGTTTATCCATTTATGCAATAAATTGTTTGTCATTCAATTTAATAGTGATGACGGCATCAAAACTTTATTGGTCAGCCCTTCAGATTGGGAAAATCAACGTGAAACGCCATTTTTTGCACAACTAGATCAAAGTGCTGGTGTTCTTTCCAAACCAATGGAAAAAATAATTTTCAAATTTCCCAATACGGTTTTAGGTGTATTGGCAAAACTTGGCTTAAAACCTAAAGATATTGATTATATTACCTACGATCATTTACATACTCAAAATGTCACTCGTTGGCTCGGTGGCCAAGGTCAGGCTGCAATTTTTCCAAATGCAAAATTATTGGTGATGCGTGAAGAATGGGAAAGTTCTTTGTCTTTGTTGCCATGGCAAAATCAATGGTATTGTCCAAATGGAATCAATGGCATTGATGAAAGTCGTGTTGAACTTTTAGATGACAGCGTTTTTTTAGGCGACGGTTCAGTTGCATTAATGCGTACCAAAGGGCACACGGAAGGCAATCATTCAATTGTGGCACATACCGATCAGGGGTTATTGGTGACTTCAGAAAATGGGGTAAGTATGGATTCTTATGCACCAATCCATTCCAAAATCTCAGGTTTGGCTGCTTATGCCAAACGCACGCAAGCTGAAGTGATCATCAACGGTAATACGCTTGAGTTTGGTAATGACCAATATTTATCCATGATTCAAGAGAAAGAAGTGGCTGGACGCTGGCCTAAAGATGAACGCTTTTTCAATATGGCACTTTCTTCTGAATCGGATGGTTTTAGCTTATTCCCCGGCACTGCGCCTACAGTTCGCATGGGCGAATTAGAGTTCGGTCGTTTAACATTACCTGTTGTAGGGAAAAAATAATGAGCGAAGTTTTTATTGTAACTGGCGCTGCATCGGGTATTGGTCTATCGCTGACACAACGCTTATTAAAGCAAGGCAAAAAAGTCTGTGCTTGCGATATTAATTTTCAGCGTTTAGAAGAACTTTATGCGTCATCGAATGCAGATCAACTACTGTTACAAAAACTCGATGTTCGTCTCCTCGACAACTGGAATGCGATGGTTGATCAAGTTATACAAAAATGGCAGAAAGTGGATGTGCTCTGTAATGTTGCAGGCGTATTGAAAGAAAACTGGGTGATTGACAGTAGTGCTGCTGAAGTCGATTTACACTTTGATATTAATGTCAAAGGCACCATTTTAGGTACCCAGGCAGTATTACCGACGATGAAAGCACAGTCCAGCGGTCATATCATTAATATCGCTTCTATAGCGGCCCTCTCACCTGTTCCAGGTTTGTCGCTTTATAGTGCCAGTAAATTTGCTGTACGCAGTTATTCCATTTCAGCGGGTATGGAATTAGCAGAATATGGTATTGCCGTGACTGCAATTTGTCCCGATGCAGTGCAAACGCCAATGCTCGATCAGCAAAAAGGTAAAGCCCAAGCGGCACTAACTTTTTCAGGTAGCCGAGCACTGACTGTTGATGAAGTGGTACATGCAATTATTGATGAGGCTTTGGTGAAACGACCTTTAGAAATTGTCCTGCCACGTTTGCGTGGCGTATTGGCTAAGTTTGCTAATGCCTTCCCTGCATTGGCGGCAACACAAGTAAGTTCTTTACGCAAAAAAGGCATGAGTCATCAAAAGAAATAAAAACTACCTTTTAAAAGAATGATGCCATTAGGGCATCATTTTTTACGAATGCAATTTTTGCTATTAAGGTAAATATTTTTGATAAACCAATCCATTTAAAACACGGACGTGCTGAAAAATTATTTCGATAATTTTGGAAAACGATCAGGTGAATACGGCGTTGAATCAATAATGGTCGGCTGTGCTAACAGCATTTGACGTAAAATTTGCGCAGATGCTGGTGCCATACATAACCCATTACGGAAATGTCCAAAATTCGCCCATAAGTTTTCAATTTCAGGGATTTGTCCAATGTAAGGAATGCCATGCGGTGAACTTGGTCGCAACCCTGCCCATCGTTTCACAATTGGAAATCGCGCCAATTCAGGTACCATTTCTAAACAGGCAGTCAAAATATCTTGTTGGGTTTGATCGTCAATGTCCGTGCTAAATCCACTATCTGTCATACTTGAACCGCAAACGATGTGCCCATCTTGTCGTGGAATCAAATACATCACTCGATTCATACACATGGTTGGCAGCCAATTTTCAGGCGTTTTAAATAACAACATCTGACCTTGCACAGGATGCACCTGAATCTTTCGCAGCAATTGCCCTGCCCATTGCTGACTCCAAGCTCCCGAACATAACACCACATGGTCTGCAAAAAATTGCTGACCATTTGACGTTTCTATCCCCTGAACTTTTTGATTTTGGATAATGAGTTTTTCTATCGGGCAATTTTCAAAAAAATTCACCAATGGATGCTGTTTTAAATAAATAATCAGGGATTGTAATAGTTGCGGATTACGAATATTAGAAAGCTGTGGAAAATAAATGGCTTGCTTAAATTGAGTGGAAAGATGAGGATTCACCATTTCCAACTCTGCCCGATTTAACAGTTCACAGGTCTGCATTGGCTCATGCTGTTCAACTGCATAATTCAATCCACTTTGAAAATCTTGCTCATCAAAAATCAACATACCACTTTCATGAATTTGAAAATCGACACCTGTGATTGGGGCAAGTTTTTCATTCCATGTCTGATAAAGCGGTTTTCCATATTGTGCCAATTGATTTACGTCAGGCGCATATCGCCACGGATACATGGGCGATAAAATGCCACCACCTGCCCACGACGCGGCCTGACCTGCCTGTTGCTGGTCAAAAATCGTGACTTCACAGCCTTGTTCAGCAAACTCCAGCGCAGTCATTAATCCAATAATGCCTGCACCAACCACTGCAATATGCATAAAAAACTAAACCATTTAATCAATGTTCCTCTTTAAAAAAAGAGGCATAGGGAGATAAGAAGATTTTATTTCATCTCTTTAATTTTTTGCGCTGCGACATCGGCAAAATACGTCCAAATACCGTCTGCACCCGCACGACGGCAGCTCATCAAGGATTCTAAAATCACACTGTCCGAAAGCCAGCCATTTTGAATGGCAGCCGAAAGCATGGCGTATTCACCACTCACTTGATAGACAAATGTTGGCACGCCAAAGGTATTTTTAACTTCACGAACAATATCTAAATACGGCATACCCGGTTTGACAATCACCATATCCGCACCTTCTTGAATATCGAGTGCAATTTCATGCAAGGCTTCAGCACGATTACCTATATCCATTTGATAATTGTATTTATTACCGCCTTTTAGATTCGTGGCTGAACCGACAGCATCGCGGAATGGCCCATAAAAACTAGAAGCGTATTTGGCGGAATACGCCATGATATTGGTATAAATAAAACCGTTTTGCTCAAGGGCTTGACGAATTGCACCAATACGACCATCCATCATATCACTTGGCGCAACGACATCTGCCCCTGCTTCGGCATGGCTTAACGCTTGTTTGATTAAACACTCGATGGTTTCATCATTGAGTACATAACCCGTTTCATCAATAATTCCGTCTTGACCATGTGTGGTATATGGATCGAGTGCCCCATCGGTAATCAATACCATTTCTGGCAATTCTTTTTTGAGTAAACGGCATGTGCGTTGCACCAAACCATCTTCGCGCCAAGCCGCTTCAGCCGTTAAACTTTTGTCACTTTGCGGCGTGACTGGAAATAAAGCTAATTTAGAAACACCCAACTCGAGCAAATTTTCTGCTTTTTTAAGCAATAAATCGGCGGATAATCGTTGTACATTCGGCATACTTGGAATGTCTTGGCGTTTCTGTTTGCCATCCAACAAAAATACGGGGTAAATAAGATGCTGAGCGCCCAATTGTGTCTCGCTCACCATTTGCCGTAACTGATCATTTTTACGGATACGACGCATCCGCGTCGCAGGAAACGCAGGACGATTGAACGTATAAGTCATCACAAGTCTCAAAAATTCAATTATTATATGGGTCTATTCTACGCTTTAGTTGTTCTAGAACCAAAAGTATCTCCCTCCAAATGTGTATATAGAGTAATCAAATGCTTAATAGTCAACAGCAACAATGGACCGCAAACTTAAATCCAGAACATCAACATGATGCTCAATTAGTTTTTGAGCATCTGTGTGTTGCTTTTAATATGTCGCCTTTTTTTCAGCATAATAATATGAGTATGCGTGTTAATGGTGATCAAATTGAAGGCTATATCGAAATGCAGCCGCATTTGATTGGCAATGTGGAATATCAAATTTTACATGGTGGTGTTGCGGCAACTATTTTAGATACCATGGGCGGTGCGATGGCAATGAGTGAGCTATATAAGCGCGGCAAACCCGAAGATTTTGAATTGACGCTTAAGAAAATTGCACACCTTGCGACACTTGATATTCGAATTGATTACTTGAAACCAGGACGTGGCAAACATTTTATTACACATGCCGAAGTGTTACGCATGGGCTCAAAAAGTTGCGTGACACGCATGAGCTTGGTCAATGATGAAAATGTGCAAATCGCTGTGGGTATTGCATCATATTCTTATTAAAAACTGAGCATAGCAAAACAACGTTACTTTTAAAAAGCGTCTTTGACGCTTTTTTTATGCCTTACATAAAAGTTCAATTTGAGAAATACTCCAAAAAATACAAGAAATGAACGCATCAGTTAATTTTTTATTCTCGTTATATGATTTTTTGTCGCTAATATATTTTAGGAACTTTAATTCATGATCATATGGCTTTTAAATTTAACATTCGGTTAATTTTAAGAAGTTACGCTGATGAGTGGACTCAAATCTAAACATGCTTCAAATCAATTTTTAGGAATAAGTCATGACTGACGCCGAAGAAAACCAACAAATGATGCCTGACCAATCTGTAGCAGATGAAGCAATGAAAACTAAGCGTAAAAAGTTTTTAACTTTATTTGCGGTAATTTTGATTATTTCAGGCATTTTGTATGCAATTTGGGCGATATTTTTTCACCATTCCGTAAGTACCGATAACGCTTATGTTGGTGCAGAGACGGCGCAAATCACCTCGATGGTCAGTGGGCAAGTCGCGGAAGTCTTGGTTAAAGATACGCAACTGGTTAAAAAAGGCGATGTACTGGTGCGGATAGATAATCGCGATGCCAAAATTCAATTGGCACAAGCCCAAGCTGAATTGGCAAAGGCGCAACGTCAATACAAACAAAGCCAAGCCAATAGCAGCTCTTTAAACTCACAAGTTGTTGTGCGAAATGATGAAATTACCAGTGCTCAGGCACAAGTGACCAAAGCACAGGCAGACCTTGATAACGCCAATTTAGAGTTGAACCGCAGAACAACACTGTCTGCATCTGGCGCAATTTCAAAAGAAGAATTAAGTAAAGCACAAAGTGCCGTTGCCACTGCCAAAGCAAATTTAGCTTTAGCCGATGCAACTTTCTCTCAAGCTCAGTCTAGCCGTAAAGCCGCTGAAAGCACCCTTGCGGCAAATGAAGCTTTGATTAAAGGTCTCAGTGATGCCTCAACCCCTGACGTATTAGTGGCAAAAGCGCATGTCGATCAAGCCTTACTAGATTTAGAACGCACCGTGATTCGTGCACCTGTGGATGGTGTAGTGACACGACGTAACATTCAAATTGGGCAACGTGTTGCAGCGGGAAGCGTGACCATGTCGGTTGTACCGATTTCAAGTTTATATGTCGATGCAAACTTTAAAGAAAGCCAATTGGCGAAAGTCAAAGCAGGTCAAAGCGTGACGCTACGTTCTGATTTTTATGGTGATGACATTCGTTATCACGGCATCGTGCAAGGTTTCTCAGGTGGAACTGGTGCGGCATTTGCCTTAATTCCTGCTCAAAATGCGACGGGCAACTGGATAAAAGTTGTGCAACGCTTACCTGTGCGCATCACGCTTGATCCCAAAGAACTGGCGCAACATCCCTTACGTGTCGGTCTGTCGATGCAAGTCGATATTGATTTAGCTTCGAAGTAAGTCTTATGAAAACGCCAAATCCTTTTGCTGAATTAAGCGGTGGGCGGCTCATTCTTGCTGCTTTTGTGATTGCTTTATCTAATTTTATGGTGGTGCTAGATACCACCATTGCCAATGTTTCTGTGCCACATATTACAGGAAACTTGGCCGTTTCAAGCTCACAAGGGACATGGGTCATTACCTCCTATGCTGTGGCAGAAGCAATCTGTGTACCATTAACAGGTTGGTTAGCGGGTCGTTTTGGCACGGTTCGAGTTTTCGTATTTGGATTGATCGGTTTCACGATATTTTCGTTCTTATGCGGTTTAGCAACTTCATTGGAAACTTTAGTCTTTTTCCGAATTGGACAAGGACTGTGTGGCGGGCCGTTGATGCCCCTCAGCCAAACCCTATTAATGCGAATTTTCCCACCTGAAAAACATTCACAAGCCATGGGTCTATGGGCGATGACGACTGTGGTCGGGCCGATATTAGGGCCGATACTTGGCGGTTTAATTAGTGATAATTTATCTTGGCACTGGATTTTCTTTATTAATATTCCAGTGGGCATCTTCTGTGTATTGGCAACGCTTCGTTTATTGAAAGTCGCTGAAACGAAAACGGAAAAATTACGGATTGATGCAATTGGTTTAGGGTTGTTGGTGTTGTGGATTGGTGCGCTTCAACTTATGCTCGACTTAGGGCATGAGCGGGACTGGTTTAATAGTAATAGCATCATCATCTTAGCTTTGACTGCTGTCGTTGGTTTTATTGTGTTTATGATTTGGGAACTGACCGAAAAGCATCCTGTGGTCAATCTCTATGTGTTCAGACATCGGGGGTTTGCCGTTTCAGTATTGGCACTGGCTTTTGGTTTCGGCTCTTTCTTCGGTAGTATCGTGCTCATTCCGCAATGGTTACAGATAAATTTGGGTTATACCGCCACTTGGGCAGGTTATTTAACGGCTACTATGGGTTTTGGCAGTTTAACCATGTCGCCTATAGTCGCCAAACTTTCAACTAAATATGACCCGAGAGCCTTAGCAAGTTTTGGTTTGGCATTATTAGGTTCTGTGACTTTAATGCGCGCTTTTTGGGTGACAGATGCCGACTTTATGGCGTTGGCTTGGCCGCAAATTTTGCAGGGTTTTGCCGTCCCCTTCTTCTTCATTCCACTATCGAATATTGCGATGGGGTCAGTTTTACCACAAGAAATGGCATCTGCCGCAGGACTCATGAATTTTTTAAGAACTATGGCAGGCGCAATTGGTGCTTCAATTGCTGTGACTATTTGGGATGATCATACCAAGTTTACACGTAGCGAAATGGTGAATAATTTACATCCACAAGAGGTACAAAATACCTTATTGCAGAATGGCTTAACGCCTGATGCGAGTTTGGCGATGATTGCAAACTTAGTGGATAAAGAAGCGATTACGATTTCTGCCAACCATGTGTTTATGATTTTAGCCTTAGTGTTTGTATTTGCCAGCTTACTGATTTGGATGAGCCCGAAACCCAAAGGTGCTGTGGGTGGGCATGCGCCTCATTAGAATTTTATGAACTTGAAATAACGAATTTTGTCAGCATATACAACATAAGCGTAATTTTTGTGTGTAATCGAGAAATTAACATTTAAATTTCGGTTGGCTATGCTATGATTGCGCTGTACTTTGGGGGTGTTTCTGGCTTCGACGCTGGTGATGAAACTCATAGATGCATGCCGAGAGCGCATTTTCTCTCGTAAATCAAATTTGCATTTTTTAGTCGCAAACGACGAATCATACGCTCTAGCTGCCTAAGGGCAGCTTGTCCGCCTCTCCGAATACTTGTGGTTAGAGAGTCCGACTGAAGCGCACGCACACAAGTCCGTATAAAACCAAGCCTCGGGGTTTTGTACTAAATTAAGAGGATCGCGATTTGTACCCTGTTCGTCGGGTCACAAAGAGTTAAAACAGTAGACGATATCTAAGCATGTAGTATTCTCGAGCGTAGTGCTGGCGGACGCGGGTTCAACTCCCGCCACCTCCACCAAAATTCTTTCCGAAGTAATCCATCGGAATCTAAAAAAGCCTTTAAACTCAATGTTTAAAGGCTTTTTTATTGGCTGTATTGTCCGACCTTGTCCTAAGCTGTTTGACCCTATTTTTGCTTTATTAGGGTCAAAATTGGGACAATTTGACCCACTAAATAAGTTTAATTATGTGGGACAAAGATATGTCGCTTACTGATGTGCTGTGTAAAAAAGCATTACCGCAGGATAAAGCTACGGCAAGAGATATCCTGCCACGCAT
>DAOMAH010000023.1:8963-13228 GCA_035426725.1 Acinetobacter sp. | reverse complement strand
TTTCACTTGTTCAAAGTTATTGCAGTTGTCACACCACCATATCACCTTGTTAAATCAGGCAGTTTTGCTCAAAGGTGTAAATGATTCTGCGGAAACATTAACTGAACTCAGTTATCGTTTGTTTGAAGCCAGAGTAATGCCTTATTACTTACATGTTTTGGATAAAGTAAAAGGCGCTCAACATTTTGACTTAAGATCTTCAGAGATAGATCAGGTATACAGTGACGTATTAGCAAGTTTGCCGGGATACTTAGTCCCTAAACTTGTCAGGGAAATAGCGGGCGAGAAGAATAAGACACCGCTTTTGGGTGCTCAAACATTCGGGGATTAATTACAATGATGGATAATGCATTTTCGGATATTTTCCAAATTCCAACCGTTTTAAAACGAGACAAACTCAGCTTTTGTGAAGCGAACACCAAGAGTTTAAGCGAATGGATTTCGACCCTACCGCTGATGCAACTTGGTGATACGTCTCAAGCTTTATTTGCTGCGTTATTAGAACTGAGTGAACTCGAATGTTCCGAGACTTTGCGGTTTGATCTGATTCAGACCATACACCCCACCATCGAAAATGTTTTGGGTAGTTTAGAAAAAAACTTTTTTAACCAAGGTGTGATTAACTCGGACCGTAATGAGCATATTATTGAATTAGCAATGCTTTTGCGCTGTTATTTAACAGCGATCTATATCAATATTGTGCGCCGAAGCAGTGATCAATTAGAACATCAAAAATTTTCTTTCTTCGCCCTAAATCAGAAAAAAAATCTACAAACAGCAAGAATGCTTGCAACTTTTCAGTCGTTGCAACAATTAACTCAACTCCTCTATCAACAACATATGTTGTATAGCGAGCCTGTAGCGGGTCAATGGCTAATTGCGCATCAATTATATGATGCAGCGGTAACACATAAATATCATCAAACCAACCTTGAACAAGTTCAGACGAAAAAAACCAATTCGTTGAGCAATATTTCTCAAGCTTATGCGCAATTGATTTTGATGGATATTTTTAATACTAATCAAATTCGTCAGTCTGAAATCCAAGCGTTATTTCAATGTAGTTTCGACTGGGCAAATATGGTTCAATTATTGCCAAAAGAAACAGATTTAACCAAATATGTAGTGGATACCAGTAAAGATCATCCCCCCATTTATAATAAAAAACAAAGTTCTGGCTTCAACCCAACTATTTTTATTAGTACCCAAAGTCTACTTGATCATGTCACAGCTACATTAAATAAAAATCCTGAATATATCTCTAAGAATGAAAAGATTTATTTAACTCCGGCTTTAAAATTTCATGTGCAAACCATTCTAGGGACTTCTGCTGAACGCCGTCATGAACGTTATGAATATTCTGCGCAATTACATATTTGTTTTGGTTTATTGACTGCCCATTTTTATCTTTCTAAAGCCAAGAATTTTGCTGAAACGCTGTTGCTCGATCATGGCTATGGTTTGCAAAGTGAATCAAAATTTTTATCTACTTGGGATAAAAAAGACTCCACAGGCAACGAAGAATCGTCTATACAACGTTTAAGCCGTGAAAATAAAGCAGTTTATCAGACTGATATTTTAGACATAAGTATCAATGGTTATCGGGTGAAATGGTCTGGTGAAGCACCTAAAAACCTCAGAACAGGTGAGTATATTTTAGTCAAAGAAACCTCTCACGGACATTGGCGAGGCGGTGTTATTCGTTGGATTAAACAATCCAGTGAAAAAAGCTTAGAGCTTGGTTTAGAAGTTTTAGCACAAGAAATGTACCCTTGTGCGGTACGTATTCAATCAGATCGTCATGTGAGTAACTATCACCCCGGATTGATCTTAAAAAATCAAAATTTGGATGAAGCCAAAACCACGTTAATTTTACCCGGTTCTCAGATTTTTAGAGAACAACAAGCGGTTCATTTAAGATTAGGCAAAGAAGAAATTAAATTGTATTTATTGACCACACAATTAATTACACAAAGCTTTGTCCAATTCGAATTTGAACTGTTGAATGAAGAAGATCAACCGATTCTTCAGAAGTTCATCGAACAAAGCAATATGGATATTGATAATCAGGATTTATGGGAAGCCTTGAAGTGAGAAATTCTTTACTTTCAAAAAAGTTAAAACGCACAGAAACACGCTTACTTATTATTGACGATAACCAACTACGTTATAATCAAATATTAGAGCTTTTTGCTCAGCAAGAACACAAAGTTCAAGCAACGTTATTAGATGATTTAAAAGCATTTGAAAAACAGCTGCATTTATCATGGGATATGGTCATTTTTGGCAATGCCTACGATTTGAAAATCGAACAAACCTTAGCGCTTATCCAAGCCTCTGCTCAACCGAATTTACCTGTTTTATTACTCGAACCCAATGAATATAATGTTGATCAATATTCAACCTATATTCATAAAGGTGTTTACGATGTACTAAATCTTAAAATTCCTGAAAAATTTTATATTCAAATTATTCGCGCATTATCTTATAGCCGCTTAGTTCAAGCTGAACATCGACTATTAAACGAACTCGAAGCTGCTCAATCGCAAGCACAATCGTTAGCTGCAGAAAGTCATAAAGCTGTTGCGATTTTATCTGAAGGTATTCATCTTAGTGCCAATTCAGAGTATGCGAACCTGTTTGGATTCGATAGCGAAGAAGATTTAATTGGTCTTCCTATTTTAGATGTCTTACAACCCGAAGATTTAAATCAATTTAAGTTGCGTTTTAAAAAGATTTCTCAAGGTCAATTCGAACAAGCTCGTTTTGAACTGCGCACTCAAAATCCAACTGTAAAAAATAAACTATTGGGGGTGGAATTCTTGCCTTCTGGTAGTGAAGATGAAATACAACTCAATATTGAATGTGAATCTTCAGCTCCTGCCAGCTCTGCTTCAACTGCTACGACTTCAGAAAAATCATCAGGCATCGGTGTTGTGTTACAGCAAATTAATCGCCAACTGAGTAACCACCCTGCCAATACCAATGCTTTGGTTTTATTTAGTCTCAATCATTGTCCAAATGAAGTTTTCCAAAACGATTGGCGTGGTGCACAAGTTTATTTTTCACAAATTCCTCATTTTATAAAGGAACAGGTGAGCATTCCTGTATTTCAGATTGAAACTGGATTATATGCAGGCGTGTTACAAGCCGAGTCGCAAGCGGTTTTAAACTCTTTACTGATTGGCTTAAATAGTCTGCAAAAACCACAATTACTTGTGACTGAGAACCAGACTTTCCCTTTACAGTTAAAATTGGGGTACGCTGAGCTCAGCCAACAAATTAGTGATGAAGCTTATTTTGAATTACTTTTGAATAAAGCCTTTACACGTCCATTGCCAACCTTGAATAGCCCAAGAATTGATGCAGAAATTAGTCTTACAACTGAACACATCCCTACTGCTGCGCAATTAACGATTTTACAAGATTTAAAACTCAAGCTCGATGCGAGTGATTTACACCTAAAATACCAGCAACTCTACGACAAGCAAGATCAACATACGCATAGCTATGAAGTTTGCAGTGGTTTTATATACAATAACCAATGGCAAAACATAAGTGATTTGGGTGATTTAAAAGATGATCCTGAATTGTCAGTTCAATTAGACCGTTGGATTTTAGTAGAAGCATGTAAACAATTGCATAACTTTATTACCCAATATCCAAAAGCCAAACTCATTGTAAATCTTAACCATCATATATTAATTAATGATAAAAAATTGCCTGAACTGATTGCAAAGTTGTTGACGATTATTGGAAGCAAACTTTCTCATCCACTGATTTTGCAATTCTCTGAGCAAGCACTTCAACAAAATTTATCGCAAGCACAAACGCAAATTGCCTTGCTTCGCCAATTCGGTGCTGAAATTTCAATTCGTAACTTCGGTGATTCTTTGTATAGCGATTCGATTCTTAAACAAATTGATACGCAATATCTGAGCTTCCATCCTAAATTATCTAAAATGCTTGATTCAGATAAACACATGCCTGCTTTGCAAGAAAAGATTTTGCATTATATTGCCCAAAAACCAGTTGAAATTTTATTACCTGATTTGAACGATATGAGCCTCTTTGCAAATGCTTGGAATGTTGAAGCACGTTACTTACAAGGTAATTACTTCCAGAAAAAACTGGATCGTTTAACTGACGTCCAAGATCAATAAAAGAATCTGTTTACCCCTTCTTTACAAAAGGAGGGGTAAATTAACAGGTATAAAAAACGGGCATATAGCCCGTTTTTTGTTTTCTCGATATTAACGTTTGAT
>DAOMAH010000023.1:0-8863 GCA_035426725.1 Acinetobacter sp. | reverse complement strand
GTATAAAAAACGGGCATATAGCCCGTTTTTTGTTTTCTCGATATTAACGTTTGATAGAACGTGACATACCAGAAAAACGTTGTTTGAATTTGTCGATACGACCACCAGTATCCACATTCTTTTGTTTACCAGTATAGAATGGGTGGCAAGCTGAACATACGTCAAGATAAAGAGTTTCTTTACCTAAAGCAGATTTAGTTTCAATCACGTTACCGCATGAACAAGTAGCAACTAGGGTAGTATATTTTGGGTGAATATCGGCGCGCATGGTCGATGCTCCTAATAATAAAGAAAGGCTTAAGCTGTTATCGCAATTGATCACTCTCAAACTGAGGAAAGCAGAGTTTTTTAAAACTCGCAGATCAATACCACAACAGACCATTTCTTTTGACCCACCGAGATCTCTAAGATCAGAGCTAAGTCAACAAGTGGCGAAATTATACGCCAATTAAATAAATTTAGCGAATCATTATTGAGAGCGTTTCGACCAATAATTCGCAATGACGCCACAGACCATCAGCTGAATTTGATGGAAAATCATGATCGGTAGAACGATCATCCCAATCGGCTGACCAATAAATAAAATTTGCGCCATTGGCACACCACTCGCTAAAGTCTTTTTAGAACTACAAAAGAAAATAGTGATTTGATCGGCTCGCTGAAAACCTAACCATTTAGGTAAATGCCATGCGAGCAACATAACTAGTGTCAATAATACCGAACACGCCAAAGTCAAATAGAGCAACGTTAAATCATTTACTTGCTGCCACAAACCAGCCACTACTGCACTACGAAAAGCCCCATAAACCACCATTAATATCGATCCCTGATCAAAAGCTTTGACCAAACTTGGCAGCTTGACCATATAAGGAAAAACATAAGGGCGAAGTAACTGACCGAGAACAAAAGGAATCAACAACAATAAAGTAATTTGAATAATTGATTTGGTAGGGTCAAAACCATGTTGGCTTTGACCCAGTATAAAATAGCTAACCAAGAGTGGCGTTATAAACATACCAATAATATTGGAAAAAGATGCACTACAAACCGCCCCTGCAACATTCCCTTTTGCAATCGACGTAAATGCAATTGAAGATTGTACCGTTGAGGGTAAGAAGCACATAAATAAGAAGCCCCAGTACAACTGCTGCCCAAGAAGTGGCTCCAAAACAGGTTTAGCTAAAAGCCCAATTGCAGGAAAAATCACAAAAGTAAAAGCAAACACTAATGCATGCATTTTCCAATGCAGCATTCCCTGTACAACGGCTTCACGTGACAACTTGGCGCCATGTAAAAAAAATAATACAGCAATCGCAACTGTCGTTAGGATATTGAAGTAATGTGCAACCTGTCCCGAAACTGGCAAAAAAGTCGCTAGCACTACCATTGCTATCAATAATATTGTGAAACGATCTAGCGCCAAGAGCTTTAACATAACTTTTTCCCAATCTGTTCACCAATAGCGATACAGCCCAACATGAGGTTATTGACCATTCGATCAAAACATCATACTGAGCTGTATAAATAAAGCTAGGGCTTTAAATTAGAAACTGTAGATCAAGATACGAAATTAATTATTCCGTGCATTTTGATCTTGTTGAATCAATTCAATTTTATAACCATCTGGATCTTCAACAAAAGCGATCACCGTGACACCACCTTTCATAGGACCTGCTTCACGTACAACCTTTCCTCCGAGCGCTTTAATCTGCTCACATGCTTTATAAGCATCGTCTACAGCTATCGCGATATGACCATAGGCATTACCTAAATCATAGCTAGCTGTATCCCAATTATGAGTCAGCTCAAGCACAGTGTTGTTTTCTTCATCACCATAGCCCACGAAAGCCAAGGTAAAACGCCCCTCTTCATAATCACGTTGACGTAGTAATTTCATACCAAGTACCTCAGTGTAGAACTTTAAAGATTGTTCTAAATTACCTACTCGTAACATCGTATGTAACATGCGCATAGTTATTCACCTGTCTGTTGAGTTGTTTGGTTTTCATGGTCACGCAATAGTTTCGCAACCCAAACCACAAGAATCAAGATTGGAATTCCAATTAAAGTCGTCATTAAAAAGAAATTTGGGTAGCCAATATTACTCACAATCGTACCTGAATATCCACCCAATAATTTAGGCGTTAACGTCATTAACGAACTGAAAATTGCATATTGCACTGCAGTAAATGAAACACTGGTTAAACTTGATAAGAATGCAATAAAAGCCGCTCCTGCTAAACCAGATGCCAAATTATCGACGATAATGGCGAAATATAACCATAAAGAACTATAGTTTTTGATGACTTTACCAGAGAGCTCAACCGTACCCTTTTGGCTTGGATCAATCGCAGCAAGCGGTTGAATATCAATATCTAAAGCATTTTCAGCATGCGTAGCTGTATCTAAACGGTATTGCTGCGTTACCAACAATTCAGTCGCCATAGTATCTTTAAACTGAGCCACAGCCGTGATGGTTTTAGTTGCAGAGCTTTGTAAAACTTTGCCATCGATTACGCCGCTAAACATCCCGTTTGGATCAATCTTAGCCACAAATTCTTGACCATCTAATTTAAGTATCACAGGTTGTTCAGCATCTAATTCTTCTGCTTTCACCCCAACCAATTGTCCTTTAATCACCAAACTTTGCTTGAGTTCTTTTGGTGATAATTGATTATCGTTACTCATTGGGAGTATTTGAATTTGAGGCTGATTCGTCTTAATTAAATAGGGCAATTCTAAGTGAATTTTGCTCTCGTTTTGATTTTGATATTGCGCACTCACCTGCACCGTTGTCGCTTCCAGTAATGCTTGATTTGGCACTTGAATTTTCCAATATCCAGCTTCATCTGTCTGCGCTTGGTAATGCTGATTGCCGACTTGAACTTCGACCTGATCGAGCGGCTTGCCTGATTTAATTAAACCGATAAAAATTAAATTAGTAGAACTTGCCAATATTGCACCCACAAACATCAATTTCATAATGTTCATGCGTTGTGCCAATAAGCCACCCAAAAAACCACCGAGCAAACTAAATAACACCCCATAAATTTTAACAGCTTCGGCAATTTGCTCTTTACTAAAATTCAAGTCTTGATAAAACACATTGGAAATCACCCCTGCAATAATGTCAGAGATACGATAAAAGCCAATCAGTAATAACAATACTAGTGCGAGCTTTAAGCCATAACGCTTAAAAAAATCAAGAACTGGCGCAACCCAAGTTTCTTTCGCCATCTGTTGATTTACAACACCCAATTTGACTAAACCAAAACCAATCAATAAGGCAGTTGCTGTTGCAGTTAGAAACCGCAGAGCTTCTAAACCAAATAAAGCCGCAGTATCTTTGATTTCAATATTTTTAATGATCGCTTCAGTTACATTTCCAGAATAAATATACGTCGCCACGAACGTTGCCACCGCGATAAAAAACACCAAAACTAAGCGGTAATAATCGGTTTTCTTATATTGTTTATAAACACGATTAACCTGAGGTTCACGAATGCATAAGGTCGTGACAATCCCAACTGCCATGACTGCTGCCATGGTTAAATAGGTATATTTCCAAGCCTCATAAATATAATTGCCTTTGGCCGTGCCCAAATAAGCCGCTAAGAATAATGCACCTGCACCTGCAACAATCATCCCAATGCGATAGCCTGCGTTATAGGTAGATGCAAGCACCGTTTGCCTTTCTCGTTCAGCCAATTCAATACGATAAGCATCTATCACAATATCTTGCGTTGCAGCCGAAAAGCCTAACAAGACCGCACCCGCTGCCATTTGGATCAAATAACTTTGTCCAAGAGATGGGTCTGAAAATGCCATGATACAAATCGCACATACGATTAAGCATTGCGCAATCAACAACCATGCACGGCGGCGACCTAAACTTTTGGTTAGAAATGGAACGGGCAATTCATCAATGAGCGGTGCCCATACAAATTTAAATGAGTAGCCCAATGCAGCCCAACTAAAAAAAGTCACTGCACTTTTATCAATCCCTGCCTCACCCAACCACAACGATAAACTCGAAAAAATCAATAAAATTGGGATGCCTGCCGAGAAGCCTAAAAACAACATAATTAACGCACGGCGATCCCAAAATGCTTTAAATGCAGATGCCCAACTCGAGGCTTGTGTAGTCATTGCTTATTATTTTCCATGAGGATGCTTGAATGCTCCTATTCAATCGTTTCTTGCCATTGCTTGCAAGTTGCTTTGTGAAACTATTCTTTTGTTTTGCCAATAAAAAACACAAGTTCGCTTGATCTTTAGACCTAAAACCTTATACCTTAAATAACTTAATTTCGTTTTATTTGTTGGATAGCAACAGTGACCCAAAAACTCGATCAAATGACTACAAGCACTTTATCATTAATGCCAACAAACACGATTACAGCTAAAATTAATGCTTTCCCAAATGCCTTTGAACGACCAGAAATACAGCCGACATTAATAAAAACCGCTTTACCAGCCGATAAACTGACGCATATCCCTAATTTAGGAAAAATTCCAAGTTCGACACGTCGTATAAAACCACTAAATAACTTTTTAGGGCAAGACCGTGCGCGTGCTTCAGTAGAAGCTGGTATTGCCTTGCCTTACTCTGGCTATAATATTTTTGCAGTTGGCACTGCAGGTTTAGGTAAACGTACCATGATTAAGCGTTTACTCCAGCAACACGCCAAAACCATGCCAACGCCAAACGACTGGGTCTATGTCAATAATTTCAAAAACCCACGCCAACCGATTGCGCTACGCTTCCCTGCTGGGCATGGCACAAAGTTTCAAGTTGCACTTCAACAAGCATGGCAAATTATTTTAAAGCAATTAGAACGCCGCTTCGGAGCTGAAACCTATCACAACCGCATCGAACGAATTCGTGCAGAAACAGGCGATGTACAACAACAAGCATTAGTTGAACTCACCAAAGAAGGCGAAGCACTGGATTTAAAGTTAATTTCGCGCAATGACAAACATATTTTCATTCCAATGCTGCTGCAAAATGACGAATATCACGAACTTACACAACAAGATTTGAATGCCCTAGACAGCAAACAACGCGCTGAAATTACGTCCAGTTTACGTTATATGGAAAAGAAATTAGAACGGCTCGGAATGCATTTAGGCGATTTAGAAGATGATGCACGGAATCAAGTTTCCGCTTTAAATCGTGATATTGCGACTCAGGTGGTGACGCCACGAGTTGATTTAATTTTAAATAAAAATAAAGACGTCAAAGGATTAGACCTTTATCTGAAACACTATGCAGAAGATATTATTGATAATGTCGAACTGATTTTAGAACAAGAGGAAGATGATTTTACCCCAGCTTTATTCAACCGAGTTCCATCGCGTTATCAAGCCAATGTCATTATTTCCAATAAGCCAAATACTGGTGCACCAGTTATTTTTGAAGACTTCCCAACGCATTACAATTTATTGGGTCACGTTGAACAGCTCACGCATAACGGCACGATTACCACAGATTTTACCTTAATCCGCCCAGGTTCATTGCATAAAGCCAATGGCGGTTTTTTAATGCTGGAAGCTGAGCAGTTACTCGAACAACCTTATGCATGGCAAGGTTTAAAGCGTGCATTAAAATCGGGACAGCTGAAACTTTCCTCTTTGGAACACATGCTTACGCTCACGGGCAGTATTTCAATTGAACCCGCGGCAGTTCCTTTAGACATTAAAGTGGTTTTATTGGCAGAACCTGAAATTTATTATGAAATTTTGGAAGTTGAACCAGAGCTTGGCAGCGTCTTTAAAATTCGAGCAGACTTTACTGATACATTACAACGTAATGACAGTAATGAACAAGCCTATATGCAGTTGATTGCCGATTACGTACAAGCCGATAAATTGCTGCCATTTGATCGCTCTGCACTTGCAGCTTTACTGACTGATTCTAGCCGTCAAGCGGAAGATCAAAGTTCCCTTTCCTTACATGCCTCGACACTGGGTGATTTGATTCGTGAAGCACATCATCATGCGTTTAAAGCCGATGACAAAATTGTCACCGATCAACACGTCAATCAAGCCTTACAACATCGTCAGTATCGCTTAGGCTATTTACGTGAGTTGTATTGGCAAGATTTGTCGCGTGGTACACAACTCATCGAGACTGCAGGTCATCGTTTAGGGCAAATTAATGCATTGTCCGTAATTCACTATGCCGATGTTGAATTCGGCTTACCTTCTCGCCTTACCGCATCGGTGTATCAAGGTGGCGGAGATATTTTAGATATCGAACGTAGCGTTGAGTTGGGCGGTTCATTACATGCCAAAGGCGTATTGCTCATGTCGAGCTTTCTCAAAGCACATTTTGGTCGCGAACAAATACTACATTTTTCTGCTGCACTTGCGTTTGAACAAAGTTATGGTCAAGTGGATGGCGATAGCGCCACGGTTGCCGAGTTATCTGCTTTGATTTCTGCAATCTGCCAAATTCCAATTGATCAGTCATGGGCAATTACAGGTTCAATGAACCAACTCGGTCAAGTGCAACCAATTGGAGGCGTGAATGCCAAGATTGAAGGCTTCTTCGATGCATGTAAGTTGCAAGGTTTCACGGGAAAACAAGGCGTGATCATACCGCGTCAAAATATGCAGCATTTGATGCTGCGCCAAGAAGTTATTGACTCAGTAGAAGCTGGAAACTTCCATGTCCATGCCATCGACACCATTGATCAAGCTTTAGAAATTTTGATGGCTCGCCCTGTCGGAACATTGGATAAAAAAGGTCGCTATACCAAAAATTCAATTTACGCTACGGTCATGCAGCAGTTGGAATATTGGCAAGCCATCGAAGACGGTGAAATGTCTGAAGAGGATGAGCCAAAGAAAAAGAAAAAACAGCGGAAAACCAAAAAAGAAGTGGCAGACGCAAAGGCGACAGAAGAAAATACCGCTCAAGCAAAAACGTTAAAATCACTGTCAAAAAAGCATAAGAGATGAATCAAAAAGCCATGTCACTTTGCAGTACATGGCTTCTTTTTAGGCGACCCCAAGTAAGGAACGCCCTCCAGGTAATTGAGCAAAATACTGCTTAAGTGCATCTATGCAACGATGCACTTTCATTGGGTGTTGTTCACGTTTAGACGTCAGTGCATGCAAGGTGTACGCAGGTAATTGCCAATCAGGTAAGACCTCAACCAAACTACCACTTACCAATTCTTTCTGAATATCCATATACAAAATACGTGATACCCCATGCCCTTGTTGACATAAAGATTTTGCGACAAAAACATTGTTGGTCGCCAAACGTGTTTTCATATCGACATTTACCACTTCACCACTTAACCCATGACGAAATGCGAAATGTTGATAATTTTGCATTAAGGTCACAGGAATTAATTCGTGATGACATAAATCTTCAGGACGTGAAATTGGTGGCGCTTGATTTAAATAGCTTGGCGATGCGACCAGAACTTGGTCTACGCGTGCTAACGGAATCACCGTTAATTGTTGATCTTCAATTTTTAAACTCATGCGTATTGCGATATCAATACGCTCTTGAATTAAATCGATATAACGATGATCTGCTTCAAAATGGATGGCTAAACTTTTATGGACGGACATCCAGTGAGAAAGTGCAGGAATAATATGCAATGCACCGAGCTCTGGAGTGGTTGCAATACGCAAATCCCCGACTAATTCATCCCGTAATTCATTGATACGAATTTTGCCACGTTCAGCCGCAGCGAGCATTTCTTGGCAGCTAAAAAAGAACGCTTGCCCTGCTTCGGTTAAACTGAGTTTTCGAGTTGAACGATGAAGTAATGTCACATCCATTTCATGTTCTAAAGAACGGATTTGTTGGCTCACTGCACTGGTGGTAATTCCTAATTCTCGCGCTGCTCCGCTAAAGGAACTTTTTTCCACGACGCAAGCAAAAACCCCCATTGCACGCAAATGGTCAAGCATAAACTTTCCTCATAATGTATTTATTTGCTTATTATTCTAATTAAAGCAATCAATGCGATTATATTGAAAAGTCAAGTAATTAACTAGATTGGTTTACAATAAACTTATAGTTTATGACCAATTTAAATTAATTGGCTAAAACCGTTGAGGGATTCACTGGTTTTCCATCTAAACGCACTTGGAACTCTAGCATTACACGAGATGCACCAGAAGAACCCATTTCAGCAATTTTTTGCCCTGCGGTCACATTATCACCACTTTTCACGAACATTTTACTGTTATGTGCATAGGCAGTGATATAGCCATCTATGTGCTTAATTAGTACCAAATTACCGTATTCTTTTAGTCCATCGGCTGCATAAACAACTTGACCATTTGCTGCTGCAACAATTGGATCACCTTCATTACCACCGTAACGAGTTCCTTTAATATTGTTCGCTAAATTGAAGCTTTGTAAGATGGCGCCATTAGAAGGTTTTACCCAACGTAATCCAGTAGAGGCTAATACTGGAGAATTACTGATGGTGGTGGTTGGTACGACAGGTTGCGCTTTCACAACTGCTGGTGCTTGGCTAGGCAAGTTAATACTTTGACGCTGGATAGGCGCAGGTGTATTCATCGCTTGGGTCGAAGTCGCCCGTTGAGCCACAGAACCTTTTAAACGCAGAGATTGCTTAACATAAATTCGATAAGGTGGTGCAATATCATTCAGAGCAGCGACATCTAAATAATTTAATCCATAACGATTTGCGATAATGCTTAAGGTATCCCCTGAACGCACCGTGTAGTAATTCGGCGCGGGAGCATAGCGCGCACTGCTCTTGTATTGTGGCTTAGATGCACAACCGGCGACAACTGTCATCATGGCGACCGTCATAGCCAATGCGGTCGTTTTAATCATTTTTCTTGATGGAAAAATCGCGACATG
>DAOMAH010000022.1:2489-13312 GCA_035426725.1 Acinetobacter sp. | reverse complement strand
AAGTAATTGAAGAAACTCAAGAAGTGACTTTTATGCCAACTGCGGCACCAGCGGTAAGCAGTCATCAAAGTGAAGCAGCGGCATCTGTACAATAATGAAAAACAGCTTTACTCAAAAGCACTGACATCACCCACACCACGACGGACAATTTCAGGATTTTCACCTGATAAATCTACAATACTGGTCGTAGATAAAGTGCCAAAACCACCATCAATAAATACATCAATCCGTTTGCCGAGTTGATTTTCAATATCGAAAGGATCATCAAGTGGATCGGTTTGATCAGGTAGGATTAACGTACTGGTCAATAACGGTTCACCGAGTTCTTTTAACAAAGCCTGAGCAATCGGATTGCTAGGAATCCGTAGCCCAATAGTTTTTTTCTTCGGATGCATCAACCGCTTAGGTACTTCACTGGTCGCAGGTAAAATAAAGGTGGTTATGGCAGGCGTATTATTTTTTAGCAGTCGATACATTGCATTATCAACTTTGGCATAGGTGGCAATGTCGGATAAATCACAACACATAATCGCGTATTGATGCTTTGAGCCCAAGCCGCGAATTTGTGCAATCCTCTCCATTGCACTTTTATTTCCAATTTGGCAGCCAATTGCATAAGCTGCATCGGTTGGGTAGACCACGACATCACCTGCCCGAATTCGCTCAACTGCTTGAGTGATTAAACGTGCTTGTGGATTTTCGGGATGAATATGTAAATGCAACATGATGTTATGCTCTAATTTATGCCGCTCAATTTAGTATGAAACCGATGCTCGCTTTGTTGCAAGTCTTTGCTGTGATCATTTTGTCATTTAATCAAATGTTTAATCAAGGCATTCACGTTTAAACTCATTGAGTTGTAGCGGAAGTCCATCGCGTGTACACATGCAAATAGCATCAATAAAACGCTTTGCATCACGCGGTAACTTTGCTTCCCCAGATAAATAAGCATGTACTTGGGCAAAAACCTGATCCTTAAATTTTTGCCCGCAGCCCGCATCACCTGTTAAATTATCTAAAGACACACGGAATTTTCGACAAAAGGCAGTTGAAAACAACCATTCAATCGCTTGAGGTTTAACTTCCACTTGCTCAAATAAACTTTGTTGTTCCGCACTGCGACCATCAGGTGCGTACCAATAACCCAAATCAGGCAATAAACGGCGTTTTTCTCCTGCAATACTCCAATGGCTGATTTCATGTAAGGCACTATTGAAAAAACCATGTGCAAATTGGATTTTTGCAGGTTGTTCAGCGGTCGCGGGAAAATATTCAGGTTCAAAATCACCTTTTACAAGCGTGACATTGTGGTGGGAAAACCACGCATTAAAGTGTAAAATAAGCCAATCAACTTGTTCTGACTCTGTTGTTTGGCTTTGCCAAGACAAATGTTCTACTTGATCTAGTGGGGACACAGAAGCAGCAGTTGAATGGGGGCTAACACGTAATAAAGTTGTTGCCTGAAGTTGTGGCTGCAACACGTGCATTGTTGTTTTACCCTGAGTTCTGTCGAAAGAAGTGCAAAATTGTATCTTAATCTTTGACAGAGTACCGATGAATTTGTAAAATCGCCAGCTTAAATTATGTCAGCAAATACTTTTCCAAGCCAAATCGAGCCATTTAAATGGGCTGAACAGGGCTTTACATGGTCAGGAACACTGCCATTGTCACGCTTTGCTCGTATTGCTCGAGAAGCAGTTGGTTCAATTGATCATCAATTAATCAACATAGACTGTAAGCTATCAATGGATGCCTATCATCGTATTGTATGGCTAGATGGACATATCGAAACCAAAGTACCAATGGAATGTCAGCGTTGTTTAGATGCTGTTGAAATTGAACAGGTTTTAGATTTTCATTTAGCTTTAATTGATGATGAGTCACTGATAGAGCGATTGGATGAGGATGCTGATTTCATCGTTTTAGGTGAAAGTGAGTTTTCGAAGAAAGGTGATTTTGATGCACCTGCTTTAATTGACTTACTCGCACTAATAGAAGATGAACTCTTACTGTTGATGCCTTTATCTCCTAAGCATGATGCTTGTGAGCATAAACATCAGCCGGCCGTTGAAGACTTTGTCGAAGAAAAGCGGGAAAACCCGTTTGAAGTTTTGGCAGGTCTGAAGGGTAAACTTAACTCATAATTTGTGTTATCATGTTGAGTTAAGACAACTGAATTTGTTCTGATCCATTTTTGAAGTTTGTAAGGAGCCATCATGGCCGTTCAGCAAAACCGTAAAAGCCGCTCTCGCCGTGACATGCGCCGTTCACATGACGCTTTAACCGAGAACGCATTATCTGTAGACCAAACTACCGGTGAAACTCATCGCCGTCACCACGTGACTAAAGATGGTATTTACCGTGGTCGTCAATTATTCGCTAAAGCAGCTGCTGCTGAATAATTGAAGCATATACATTAAGCGTGAGTTTAAAGTATAGAAAAAATGGGAGCGAAAGCTCCCTTTTTTGTTGTTTTAGCAATGCTAAAAAGTTTCAATCAATGTTAAATTACGGCAGCGAATAAAAGTCTAATGTCAATTTCACGTAACAATATCCGTGTGGATGAAATTGGTTATAGAAGAATGAAGGATTTTGATATGTCGATTAAACGACTTGAGCAAGTGGCTCAGGCAACCAAAACCGCATTTGTTTTTCCAGGTCAAGGCTCTCAGAAAGTCGGCATGTTGGCTGAATTTGCAGAGCAGTTTAGTATTGTAAACGACACTTTTGCAGAAGCTTCTGAAGCACTTGGTTTCGATTTGTGGCAGATTGCGCAAAGTGGTGAAGGATTGGATCAAACAGAAAATACGCAACCTGTGTTACTGACGGCAAGTATTGCGCTGTGGCGAGTTTGGTTGGAACTGGGTGGTATTGCACCAAAATATTTGGCTGGACATTCTTTAGGCGAATATAGTGCGCTTGTCGCTGCGGAAGCAATGACCTTGGTGGGTGCCGTTAAATTGGTCAATTTACGTGGCAAACTCATGCAAAGTGCTGTGCCTGTGGGTGAGGGTGCAATGGCGGCAATTCTAGGCTTGGCAGATGCTGAAGTGATTGAACTTTGCCAGAAAGCATCGACTTTAGGTCAAGGTTCTGTCGATGCGGCGAATTATAACGCGCAAGGGCAAGTTGTGATTGCAGGTACGACTGCATTGGTACAACAAGTCATGGCTGAAGCAAAAGAAAAATCAGGAAAAGCAATCGCCTTACCTGTGTCCGTTCCTTCACATTGTTCACTCATGAAGCCAGCAGCAGAAAAGTTTGCTGAAGCTTTGGAACAAGTTGCCATCGAGCTGCCGAAAATTCCAGTGATACACAATGTAAATGCAGAATTCGCCACAGATCTTGCTCAATTACGTCAAGCATTAACAGCGCAATTGTATCAATCGGTGCAGTGGACACGCAGCATGCAGTATTTACAGGATCAAGGCATTCAATATGTAGTTGAATGTGGTCCGGGTATGGTGTTGAGTAACCTTGCGAAGCGATTACCGAACATAGAAAAAGCATTTGCGATTGATAGTAAAGCACGTATGGAAGATGCGCTGAATGCTATTTTGGTGGCGGAAGGGAAAATTGCATGACACAACAAAAAAAAGTCGCATTGGTAACTGGCGCAAGCCGTGGCATTGGTGCAGCGATTGCACAGCGATTAATTCAAGATGGTTTTTTTGTGGTTGGAACGGCTACATCTGAATCAGGTGCAGAAAAAATTGTCGAAAATTATGCTGAAAATGGCACAGGCATGGTTTTAGATGTGCGTGACGGTGATTCGATTGATGCGCTTGTTTCGGAAATAGAGCAAAAATATGGCTCGGTTCTAATCTTAATCAACAATGCAGGTATTACTAAAGATAACTTGCTATTGCGCATGTCGGAAGATGATTGGGATGACATTCTCAATATTCATTTGAAAGCCGTTTATCGCTTATCTAAGCGTGTTTTAAAAGGCATGACCAAGGCACGATTTGGTCGGATTATTAATATCAGTTCAGTGGTTGCACATCTCGCCAATCCGGGACAAGCTAACTATTCAGCAGCGAAAGCAGGTATTGAAGCCTTTAGCCGCAGCTTGGCTAAAGAGATGGGAAGCCGTCAGATTACCGTCAATAGTATTGCGCCGGGTTTTATTGCCACAGAAATGACTGAACAATTAAGCGAAGATGTTCGTAAAAAAATGAGTGATCAAGTCGCTTTAAATCGTCTGGGTGAGCCCCAAGATATTGCAAATGCTGTGAGTTTCCTTGCCAGTGATCAGGCAAGTTACATTACTGGTACAGTTTTACACGTCAACGGCGGTTTGTTCATGACTTAAGCGGTGATGGATAAACTTTCAATAAATCTGATATTCAATTAAACTAGTGGCAAATCAAAACGCCACAAGCAATGAGGAGAATTCCTGTGAGCGATATCGAACTGCGTATCAAACAATCTGTTGCAGAGCAACTAGGTCTTAAGGCTGAAGAAATTAAAAACGAAGCGTCTTTCATGGATGACTTAGGTGCTGATTCTTTAGATTTAGTTGAGCTGGTTATGTCTTTTGAAAATGATTTTGACATCACCATCCCAGATGAAGATTCAAATGAAATTACGACAGTTCAATCTGCAATTAATTATGTAACCAAGAAATTAGGTTAATACGCTATTGCGATCAAAGGCCACCGTCAGGTGGCTTTTTTATGGCTCAAAATTAGAGCGTATACATATATTTACAAGACTTATTTAAATTGAAACCCGTCCTATGCATTTTTTCGGTATAACTAGAAATAAGTCGCTTTGACGATGCTTCATCAATAATTACAGAGGAAATAATAATGGGTCTTTTTGATTTTATTAAAGGTATTGGCAAGAAGAATACTGCACCAGCAGAACCACAAGCTGCACCAGCAACACCACAAGCTGCACCAGTAGAACCATCAGCACAAGAAGTTGCAAATAAATTATTAGGCTTAATTAAAAGTTTAGGCTTGGGGATAGATGGATTGTCCGTGACGTACAATAGCAATACCGATACGGCCATCATTAAAGGTCAAGTGAAAAGTCAGGCAGATAAAGAAAAGATTGTTTTAATTGTGGGGAATATTGATCATGTCGCGCAAGTTGATGATCAAATGACCGTAGAAGTACCTGCACCTGAAAGTAAATTCTATACGGTAAAATCAGGTGATAATTTATCTAAAATTGCCAAAGAATTTTATGGTGATGCCAATCAATATCCTAAAATCTTTGAAGCAAATAAACCAATGCTAAAAGACCCAGACGAAATTTTCCCTGGTCAGGTGTTACGTATTCCGCAATAATTTTTGAAGCAAAAAAAGAACCGCAATTGCGGTTCTTTTTTTATCGTTGCGTATTTATGTTGAAGCTTTACGCTTCATTTGATCAAAGAAATCATCATTGGTTTTGGTTTCTTTCATACGATCAAGTAAGAATTCCATTGCAACAAGTTCATCCATTGGATGCAATAATTTACGTAAAATCCAAACTTTACGAAGATTATCTTCACTCATTAATCGTTCTTCACGACGAGTACCCGATTTTTTGATATTCATGGCAGGGAAAACACGTTTTTCTGCAATGCGACGATCCAAGATAATTTCTTGGTTACCTGTACCCTTGAATTCTTCGTAAATCACTTCATCCATTTTACTGCCTGTTTCAATCAATGCAGTAGCGATGATGGTCAATGAACCGCCTTCTTCAATATTACGCGCTGCACCAAAGAAACGTTTTGGACGCTCGAGTGCATGAGCATCTACACCGCCCGTCAACACTTTGCCTGATGATGGAACGACCGTGTTATAGGCACGTGCCAAACGTGTAATTGAGTCTAAAAGAATAACCACATCTTTTTTATGCTCAACTAAACGCTTCGCTTTCTCAATGACCATTTCAGCGACTTGAACGTGGCGAGCAGGGGCTTCATCAAATGTTGAAGCTACAACCTCACCGCGAACAGTACGTTCCATTTCTGTCACTTCTTCAGGACGTTCGTCAATTAGAAGTACAATTAAGATAACGTCAGGATTATTACGTACAATTGATTGCGCAATATTCTGTAATAACATGGTCTTACCCGCTTTTGGCGGTGCGACAATAATTGAACGCTGACCTTTACCAATCGGTGCGACTAAATCGACTACACGAGAGGTTAGATCTTCTGTTGTACCGTTACCCAGTTCCATAACCATTTGTTCGGTTGGGAATAGTGGCGTCAGGTTTTCAAATAAAATTTTATTACGTGAATTTTCAGGTGTGTCGTAGTTAATTTGATTCACTTTTAATAAAGCGAAATAACGTTCACCCTCTTTTGGCGGGCGAATCGTACCAGTAATGGTATCGCCAGTACGCAAATTAAAACGGCGAATTTGCGATGGGCTCACGTAAATATCATCTGGCCCTGCTAAATATGAACCAGCAGCCGATCGTAGGAAGCCGAAACCATCGGATAGGATTTCGAGAACACCATCACCGAAAATTTCTTCGCCATTCATGGCGTGACGTTTTAAAATGGCAAAAATAGTATCTTGTTTGCGGTTACGCGCCATGCCTTCAAGGCCCATAAACTCTGCAATTTTAATGAGTTCGCCAATGGGTTTTTTCTTGAGTTCAGTTAAATTCATAAGTGGTCAGACAGAATGGAATAAGTGGAGGATGATTTGGGGGAAAGGTTTAAGAATCGACGGCATACATACAACTGAACGCCTTGTATAGATACAATATATTTCAGTCGTGATTCATTGTTTCAGAGAGAAATGTGAAAACAATTTTTATTGCCGAGCGGCGATCTTATGTTTTGTGTCGTGTAAGAGGCGCGTTGAAAAAAGTCATTCAAAGCTTCTTGATTTTGAAATATAGAGGAAATTGAAAAAATTGTCAATCTCTGTAGAAAAATACGCTATGGTCTACATAACGTATTTTTCTGTTATTTAATCAATTTCAATCGAATTTACTTAGATATTTTGATCAATAAATGCTGCAAGTTTAGAACGTGGTGCTGCGCCAACTTGTTGAGCCACAACTTCACCATTTTTAAACATAAGTAGCGCTGGAATATTACGGATATTGTATTTCACAGCTGTGTCTTCACATGCAGTTACGTCAACTTTTACAATTTTCACTTTACCCGCGTATTCATTCGATAAGTCTTCAAGCACAGGTGCAATCGCTTTACATGGCGCACACCAGCCTGCCCAAAAGTCAACGAGTACAGGTGTTTCAGCATCTAAAACATCTGCTTGGAAGTTTTCATCAGTTGTATTAACAATAGTCGCAGACATCGCGTTGCTCCAAATTTAGGAAATTAAAGTGCCAATTAATTGATCTTCAAGACCAATATTACATTGCTACTTTACTCAATGTAAGGGCTTGTTCTGATTATTCAAGTTTGTACATCAAAAGTCTAATGGATGCTGACGATATTGATCATCGACTTAAGCAATCATTTATAGACCAAAAGCTCAAATTCCTTAGCTTAATTCATTAAAATGACTTTAAAATTATTGGCGTGTGAATTACTCTAAGGCGTGAAATGAACATGAGTTTAGATAAAGAATGTCTGATTTTCTGATTGATGAAGAATTGCTCGCCGCAATTGATATGGGATCGAATAGTTTTCATCTTGCAATTGCACGTGTCGATCACGGCGAAGTAAAAAAAGTTGCTTCAATGTCAGAAAAAGTGCAGTTAGCAGCAGGGCTCGATGAAAATAAAAATTTAACAGAAGCCGCACAGCAACGTGGTTTGGCTTGTTTGGCACGTTTTGTCGGACGTTTAAGTTCAGTTCCCCCGAATCGTTTGAGAATTGTGGCGACCAATGCCTTGCGTCAAGCTAAAAATGGTCATGAATTTATTCAAAGAGCTGCTGAAATTTTACCAAAACCCATTGAAATTATTGCAGGTCGTGAAGAAGCACGTCTGATTTATTTGGGTGTGTCACATACTATGGCAAATGGTGGACGACGCTTAGTGATTGATATTGGTGGTGGGTCAACTGAATTTATTATTGGCGAAGAATTTGAGCCAATACATACTGAATCTTTACAAATGGGCTGTGTTGCTTATAGCAAAGCGTATTTTTCCGACGGTGAAATTTCAACCAAAGCCTTTGAAAAAGCGGTGGTTGCAGCACGTAAAGAAATGTCAGGAATTGCCAATACCTATAAAACAGCAGGCTGGGATACTGTTGTAGGTTCAAGTGGTACGATAAAAGCCTGTCGTCAAATTGCAGTCAGTTTAGGCTTAAGTGATGAACAAGAAAATCTCACCCGTGATGGTTTACATAAATTAAAAGAGCGACTACTCAAATTTAAGCATATTTCAGAAATTGATTTTGAGGGGCTGCGTGAAGACCGACGTGCGGTTTTACCCGCGGGACTTGCAATTCTCTATACCATTTTTGAAGTCTTAGATATTGATAAACTGGCTTATTCAGATGGTGCATTACGCGAAGGTGTAATGTATGACCTGCTCGGTCGTTTTAAACACGAAGATATTCGTGATCGAAGTGTTCAAGCCTTAATGGGACGTTATAACGCCGACCCAAAACAAGCCGAAAGAGTCGTTAAAACGGCTCAACAATTATTTAATGGCGTGGCAGAAGACTTAAATTTAACCACGGAAGACAGTGATTTGTTGCGCCGTGCAGCGTATTTACACGAAATTGGACTGGCAATTAGTCATGGTGGATATCACCGTCATGGGGCATATTTACTACAACATTCAGATATTCCTGGTTTCTCACAAATTGATCAAAATCATCTGTCGCATTTAGTGTCACACCATCGTCGTAAGTTACGAGCCGATGTCAGAAATGATGTCTTTAAAGTGGGTGGTAATCATTTAAGCTATCTTTGTTTACTGTTGCGTTTAGCGGTTTTGTTGAATCATAGTCGTAGTGATCAGATGCTTCCTGCCATTGAATTAAGCATTGTAAATGATCAACAATGGCAACTCAGTGTTTCTGGTGATGCAAAACAATGGCCTTTATTAGTTGCCGATTTACACGATGAACAAACCCAATTTAAGCATTGGGACATTGGACTACATATTCAGTCCGATAAATTTGTTGATTAAATGCACAAGACTGATTAAAGAGGCATGAGCGAATAATGATTAAAAATACGGCGAGTCAGTCCAAAGCATGGGCAACTGTTCAAATTGCACGTCATCCAGAGCGTCCGCAATTTCTTGATTATGTCAGTGAAATTTTTACTGAGTTTGACACCCTTCATGGTGACCGTTTATATGGCGATGATGGTGCTATGATTGGCGGATTGGCGCGTTTTGATGGACAGCCTGTGATGGTGGTTGGTCAGCATCGTGGTTATAGCACCCGCGAAAAATTACAGCATAATTTTGGGATGTGTAACCCTGAAGGTTATCGTAAGTCACAACGCTTACTGGATATGGCTGAACGGTTTAATCTACCCGTATTTACTTTTGTGGATACTATGGGAGCGTATCCAGGTGTGGGGGCGGAAGAACGCGGTCAAGCAGAGGCAATTGCGACCAGTTTAGCGCAACTATCCAGTTTAAAAGTGCCTGTGATTGCCACAATATTAGGAGAAGGTGGATCGGGTGGGGCACTCGGAATAGGCGTTGCAGATCGTGTTGTGATGCTGTCGCATAGTATTTATTCGGTGATTTCACCAGAAGGTTGTGCGTCTATTCTTTGGAAAACGGCAGATAAAGCGGCTCAAGCCAGCGACGCGCTTGCACTCACCGCAGAAAAATTACAGACGATGGGTATTGTTGAATATGTCATTGATGAAGGTGAAGGTGCGCATTTGCAGCCTGAAAAAGTCATGCAAGATTTAAAAGCCGTCTTGAAACAAGCCTTAGAAGAATTGCAACCGATGGATGCACAAGAACGATGCGAAGCGCGGTATCAACGTTTAATGAAATTTGGCAGCAGCAATTTAGGCATCGTGTCCTAAGCCAAACGCAACAATTTTCTGAATCGACTCGATTTTTAATTGGATGTAGCGGTGGCATGGATTCCATGCTGTTGCTATATTTAATGGCGGAATTATTTCCGAAGCAAAGCCGTGCGATTTATGTTGATCATCAATTACAGCAACCGAGCGCGATGTGGGGCGAGCAAGTACAACAACACGCTCAGCATTTAAGCATTCCTGTCATTATCCAAAAAGTACAAGTTGACGTAGGAAATTTAGAACAACAAGCACGCCAAGCGCGTTATCAAGCGTATCAGCAACATTTACAATCTAACGAAATTTTAGTTCTCGCACATCATCAACAAGATCAGGCTGAAACCGTATTGTTACGATTATTCTCAGGTGCAGGCGTGAATGGTTTAGCTGCAATGCAACAGGTCGATATACGCCAAGACATGACCATTTGGCGACCTTTTTTAGATTTAAGCCATGAGCAAATTGCAGCGTGGTCAGCGCAAATTGGCTTTGATTATGTGACAGATCCAAGCAACCACAACATCCATTATGATCGGGCGTGGTGTCGTGAAGTATTGTGGGATGTGTTGCACAATCGCTTTCCAAAAATGCAGGCTGCGGTGGTGCGAAGTAGCGCTCTGATGCAAGACGCCGCCGAAATTTTGGAAGATGTATTACAGGACGATTGGCGACAATGCGCAACAGATGATCAGTTGAATTTGGATAAGTTTGCGCAGCTTTCATCGGCCCGGCAACGTCAGCTGTTGTCGACATGGATGAAAGGAAAGAATCAATATCGACCAAGTTACGATATGGTGCAACGCCTACAGCATGAAGTCATTGCAGCAAAACCCGACGCCCAAGCAATTTTGCATGTGAATCAATTTTATTATGTTCGTTATCAAAAAA
>DAOMAH010000022.1:0-2389 GCA_035426725.1 Acinetobacter sp. | reverse complement strand
AAAAAAGCCATTCAAGATGCACAGATTTTGCCTTGGCTACGTCATACAATTCAAATATTAGTCGTGGATAATGTTATGCTTGGGGTTTTTAGCCCCAAAGGTTTTTGGTTGGCGCAATCTGAGTTTGTAGTACAGGACGGTTGGCAACCAAGTTTAATTTCTGACTGTAATGGCATAAAGAACGAGTAGAACATGGCGACATCACTGAATCAAAATATCTGTTTTATTGGCGGCGGTAATATGGCACAAGCCTTGATTGGCGGGTTAGTGTCACGTGGTTTACCGACCACACGAATTACGGTTTCCGACCCTGTAGAACAAATTCGCCACATTTTAGAAGATAAAAATATTCAAACCACCACCAACAATGTTGACGCAATTAAACATGCAGACGTGGTGGTATTGGCGGTTAAGCCTCAAGTTTTGGCAACGGTGTTGCAACCTCTAAAAGGTTTATTGTCCAATAAACTGGTGATTTCGATCGTAGCGGGTGCAGAAATACAAACCATTTCAGATTTGATTGGCGGCAGTGAACGCATTGTCCGCGTAATGCCAAACACGCCAGCGCTGGTTCAAACCGGCGCACATGGTTTATATGCAACTGCAGCGGTGAATACGCGAGATCGTGAATTAAGTAGTCAAATTTTAGCTGCGACTGGTTTAACTATTTGGGTAGATACTGAAGCACAAATTGATGCAGTTACGGCAGTTTCAGGTTCTGGGCCTGCTTACTTTTTCTATTTAATGGAAAGTATGATTCTTGCAGGAAAAAGCTTAGGTTTGGATGAAAAAGTTGCGACAGCATTGACCTTGCAAACGGCATTGGGTGCAGCGCAAATGGCAATTACCAGCTCAAACTCACCTGCAGAATTACGCAAAAATGTGACTTCTCCAAATGGGACAACACAAGCAGCTTTAGATGTGTTTGACCAAGCAGAGATTTCACAACATATTCAATCAGCACTTGCGGCAGCTCAGCAGCGTAGCCAAGAACTCGCGCAAGAGCTCAGCAATAAAACTCAATCGGTTTAAAGTAAGGTAAGGCAATTATGGGTGCAAATTCTGCGCTAATTTTTGGTGTATTGATCAATGTAGCAATTTTGTTGGTCTTTTTTCGGTTTCTCATGCAACTGGCAGCGGTGAGTCCCTACAATCCTGTGGTGCTTTCAACCGTAAAAGCCACCAAAATTGTCGATCTTTTTAGCCGAATTTTCCCAACTGTGGGGAAAGGGCGGGTTAATTTAGCGGCAATTGCTTTGTTGTTGGTGTTGTATTTACTCAAAATTTTTGGATTGATGTATCTTTCTGGGCAAATGCCGCACAGTGCGGTGTATCTCTTGATCACGACGTTTGTTACGATGATTCATGACCTGATTCGCTTCTGTAAATATTTGATTTTTGCCACGATTATTTTAAGTTGGGTGGTAATGTTTACGCAATCACGCTCGCCTTATATTGAAGTGATCCAAGAACTTGCAGAACCTTTACTTGCACCATTTCGCCGTATCATGCCGAACATGGGGATGATTGATTTATCGCCTATTTTAGCGTTTTTAGCCTTATATATGGCTGAAATTTTAATGAATGAAGCAGCCAAAGTTTTGCTAATGGGGCTTTGATTTCATATCCAAAAAATCAAAGGGATGGTGATCAATACCATCCCTTTTTTGTGCTCAGATATTTCTATTAATGTGCTGCATCCCAGTTTTGCCCTTGCCCCACTTCAACCACAAATGGCACTGAAATTTCTAAGACCGATTGCATCACTTCGGCAATTTGTTTGGCAAGTTCATCGGCAATCTCGACATCAGCTTCAAACACCAATTCATCGTGCACTTGTAATAACAGTTTAGATTGATCTTTAGGGAGGATTTTATCCACTTCGATCATCGCCATCTTAATAATGTCGGCTGCACTGCCTTGTAACGGCGCATTAATCGCCGCGCGTTCTGCCGCTTGTTTTATCATTTTGTTATTTGCCAGAATTTCTGGCGTGTAAAGTCGACGGCCTAAAATCGTTTCGACAAAACCTTGCTCACGTGCAATTTGGCGTGTGCACTCCATATAATCTAAAACACCCGGATAGCGTTGGAAGTAGCGTGCGATATAGCCACGTGATTCTTCACGGCTAAAGCCTAACTGACGCGTTAAACCAAATTCAGACATCCCATAGAGTAAACCAAAGTTAACGGCTTTGGCTTGACGACGTTGGTCATTAGTCACATCTTCAATCGCAATGCCTAAGACTTCGGACGCTGTTCGACGGTGTACATCTTGCCCTTGTTGGAAAGCATGTACTAAGGCATCATCTTGAGAAAAATGTGCCATTAAACGCAGTTCGATTTGTGAATAATCGGCAGCCAATAAAATGCGACCTTCCGGCGCAATA
>DAOMAH010000021.1:0-13426 GCA_035426725.1 Acinetobacter sp. | reverse complement strand
GAATCATGGTAAAGGTCACATCTTGGCTACTGGTTAATTCAGTCAGCGGTTTTGCGGCTGCAGCAGTCACCAACTGGTCACTTTTTCCTGCGCCGACCAAAAGAGAGCAAGAAATATTCTTCAGCTCAATCGTCTGGTCTTTTAAGGTAATTGCCCCTTGTTTTAAAGGGTTTTGCAGCCATACATTAAACAACATGTCTTGATTCACGCCACCCGGATAATCAATCATGTTATTTAAAAAGTGACTCAGTGTTGCATCTTCTTGTAACAACTTCATATTATCTAAATTTTTGAAAAGTTGGATATTTCCATCTAACCAACCTTTAGGGTCTAAAAGCTTGAATCCTAAAGAATTCATAAAGCCAGAAGAATGAATCATCCATGTTGGTAAACGATTATGGACATAGTCTTTCACTGCGGCGTTACGTTCAGTAAGTCGCGCAAAATTTTTGTACAATTTACCAATATGTCCCGATGCATAACTATCAATTGGGCTGCCCAACACCATCAAATTTTTAACGCCATTTGGTTGATGACGTGCGGTATAAAGGGTGACGAAAATACCGGCCATACTCCAGCCATGCAATGAAATCTGCTCAGACTTAGAATGTTGCTGAATTGCTTGTATACATTTAGGAATAAATTTATCAATAAAAGACAGAAAGTTAATATGATAATTTTTATAGGTCAATTTACCCCAATCAATCAGGTAGACATCAAAACCACTTTCTTGTAAATGTTTCACCAATGAACGGTAAGGGTAGAGGTCATAAATATCCATATTGATTGCAAGTGGTGCAACAAAGACTAATGGTTCTTTGAAACGTTTATTTGCAGAAGGATAAAAACGCACGCTGGTTTGTTTGAACTGCGCAATCACCTCATAAGGCGTAGATTGAGATAAAACCAATTTTTTTGCACTAAATAAACGCGTACCCAAATTTTTAAAATTGATTTTTTGTTGTTCCAAACGTGATTTCATATTGGATTTTCTCATTGAACCGTAAATTTGCACGAAGTCTAAGCGATAATTTCATCTTATGCCTTGACCTTAAATACCTTAGACGCTCAAAATGCTGATACTTTTGGTCAGATTACTCTGATCCTAGCTCTATTATAAAGTTAAAGTGTTATTAAACACGTTGAAGATAAGGCTCTGCAACCCATGAATTCAAACGATGATTTAGAATATCACCTCGATACCTTAGCTATTCGTACTGGACATGACCGTACTTCTGAGGGAGAACATAGTGAGCCTATCTTTCTAACCTCTTCATTTGTATGTGAAAGTGCGGCAGATGCAGCTGCAAAATTTTCTGGACAAATTCCAGGCAACACGTATTCCAGATATACCAATCCAACCGTACAGGCTTTTGAAAAACGTCTTGCAATTATGGATGGCGCAGAGCGAGCAGTTGCTACAAGTTCAGGCATGGCTGCTGTACATGCAATTTGTATGGCTTACCTAAAAGCAGGTGATCACGTGATTTGTTCGCGTGCTGTATTCGGTTCGATTATTGCCTTATTTGAAAAATATGTGGTCAAATTTGCGGTTGAAGTGACTTTTGTCGATTTAGATGATCTTGATGGCTGGAAACAAGCCATTCGCCCAAATACTAAATTACTGTTTATTGAAACACCGTCTAATCCTTTGGCACAAGTAGGCGATATGCAAGCGATTGCAGATATTGCGCATGCACATGGGGCTTTATTTGCGGTAGATAACTGTTTCTGTACGCCAGTCTTGCAACAACCAATTAAATTCGGTGCAGATCTCGTACTTTATTCAGCCACCAAGTATCTTGATGGACAAGGGCGCGCTTTGGGTGGTGCAGTTGTCGGTAAGCATGACCTGATCGAAGAAATTAATGGCGTGGTGCGCACACTCGGCAACTCAATGAGTCCGTTTAATGCATGGATTTTCCTTAAAGGTTTGGAAACCCTCAGTTTACGTATGAAAGCGCATTGTGCCAGTGCACAAATTTTGGCTGAATGGCTACATCAGCATCCAAAAATCGAAAAAGTTTATTATGCAGGTTTACCTGATCATCCGGGTCATGCCTTAGCAAAAACTCAGCAAAAAGGCTTTGGCGGTGTGGTGTCTTTTGTAGTTAAAGGCGAGCGTGAGGCTGCGTGGACTGTCATTGATAACACTCGGTTTATTTCTATCACCAGTAATTTGGGCGACGTAAAGTCAACCATTACCCATCCAGCGACCACCTCGCATGGTAGAATGTCTGCCGAAGCAAAAGCTGTCGCAGGAATCAGTGAAGGCTTAGTTCGTGTATCTGTGGGCTTAGAAGATATTGATGATATTATTCGCGACTTATCACGCGGTTTAGATTTAATTTAAAAGAGAGAACCTTATGAACATTAATATGCTCATGCAGCAAGCTCAGCGCATGCAAAAAGACATGGAAGTGAATCTTAAAAAAGCGAAAGAAGAGCTTGCAGCAACGGAAGTTCATGCAGAAGCGGGCGGTGGTTTGGTTAAAGTGACTATGACATGTCGCAATGTGGTAAAACGCATTGAAATTAGCCCTGAGCTTTTACAAGACGAAGCCGATATGATTGAAGACCTTATTGCTGCTGCAATTAATGATGCAGCACGTCAAGTTGAAGCAATTTCAGAAGCGAAATTACAAGGCGCGAATTCTGGAATGGGCTTACCACCGGGCTTATCTGGTTTATTTTAAACCCCTCCCGACCTCCCTTTTTCAAAGGGGAGGAGTACCATTAAATCAATACTTTATATAATTTATGGTAATTCCCCCTTTTCAAAGGGGGATTTAGGGGGATTCCTTGTTTAGCGAACGATTTGAACAACTTGTAAATGCTTTGCGAATTTTACCCAGTGTAGGGCCAAAATCAGCGCAGCGCATGGCATTACATCTACTGATGAAAAATCGTGAGGGTGCATTTGCCTTGTCTTATGCATTACATGAAGCTTCAAGCCATATCCATGAATGTCATATTTGTCATTCACTAACAGAAAACGAAGTGTGCGATATTTGCGCTTCGAACGAACGTGACCAGCAACTGTTGTGTGTAGTTGAATCACCCGCAGATGTCATGGCAATTGAACAAAGTGGTAGCTTTCGTGGTAAATACCATGTTTTAGGTGGACATTTATCACCATTGGATGGCATTGGCCCTGAAGAAATTGGCGTTCCATTTCTGATTCAACGTTTAAGTCAAGGCGAAATCCAAGAAGTCATTTTGGCGACAAATGCGACAGTAGAAGGTCAAGCCACAGCACATTATTTGGTAGAAGCAACCAAGCATTTACCCATTAATATGACTCGAATTGCGCAAGGCGTACCGCAAGGCGGCGAATTAGAATATGTCGATAGTCACACCTTGAGTCAGGCGGTTCACAACCGTATGCGGATGAAATAAGACAATTAATGTCAAATTTTGATAAATATTTTAAATTCATGTTGTTAATTTAAACGGATAATTAATTTTTACATTTTAACTGGTTTTTATATTGGTTTATTTTGCTGAATATATGGCACTATGCACAAACGAAAAGGAATTTCGTTTTTTACTAAATGGAACAGGAGTCATTTCATGTCTGAAATGTGGAATTTTGATTAATTAATTTTAATTTTTATCTCTCATGCAATTACAGCTGAATTATAGGAAGCTTCATTGCGAATGGTTATTTCTTTTATTTTTATTTGAGTCAATATGTTTCAGTTCATTCAACAGCAACACGATTTAGCTGTTCTCCTTACCCAAATGGAACAACATTCCTGTTACGCGCTTGATACTGAGTTTATTAAGGTTGATACCCTTTACCCCAAACTCGGTGTATTCCAAATTAATTTAAACGGTCAAGTCTTGTTGTTAGACGGTGCCGCGTTAGATTTAACTGAATTTTGGGATAAGCTTTTTATAGCTGAGCAAAATATTTTCCATGCATGTGGTGAAGATATTGATCTTATTTATCATTATGCCGATCAAAAACCGCTTAAAAATGTATTTGATACCCAAGTTGCAATGGCTTTTTTAGGGCATGGTTTGCAAGTCAGCTATCAAAATGCATTAAAAACCTGTTTAAACATTGATATTGAGAAAGATCAGACACGTTCAGATTGGCTGGCTCGTCCATTAAGCCAAGAACAATTGTGCTATGCCGCCAATGATGTGTTGTATTTGACTCAATTAGCAGATTCACTGAAAAAAGAACTTAAACAAAAAGGCTTATACGCATATGTGTTGGAAGATTGCCAAAATCTAACCAAAGAAATTGCGATGGAAACACCATTGGATGAATTGTATAGCGATATAGGTAATTATCGTCATTCACGCCGTGAACTTATGCAATTACAACAGCTGGGTCTGTGGCGCGATCAAATGAGTAAAGCGTTGAATCAGCCTCGCAGTTTTATTTTAAAAAATGTGACGATGCACGATCTAGTGGAAAAAAATCCACGCAATAACTTCCAACTCTCGCAAATGAAAGATATTCGTCAAAATGTTATCCGTGAACACGGCAAAACCATTTTGGATTTATTAAAATTTTTACCAGAAGAAGATGAATGGCCATTAAAATTGGCTCGACCGGTTAAGCAAAATTCAAAAGATCTTTCACCGAGAATCGAGGCTTTGATCGAAAGTGTCGTCTTACAAACTGGCATTCCGAGAGAAGTCTTGTTGCGTAAAAAATGGATGCATGCCATTTATAAATATGTGGTCTTTCATTTAGACGAAGATGACCTGCCTGATTATTTGTTGGGTTGGCGATATGATCTTTTAACACAACCTTTAATTGAGTTGTTGCGGCACGATATTGAATATTTAGCGGCTCAAATGAAAACATCAAATACCTAAATGCGTTTAAATACGACTGCTGCGTTAACATTCCATCATAGACCTATATTTTTTTTCCTGTATGCTGTTTGGTAAGAAAAATAGGTATGAGCACCCATGCACTGCGATATTTATAGATCAAGCAAGAAAGACGAAATGTATATGTACATCGCTCGTCCAGATCACGCCGCCACGCAGCCAGAAAATCCTTTTGACACTGTTCCTGAAAACGTATTACAAGCGTTTGGCAAAGCCACGTTTGTGATGCATTTAGAACTTCATGCAGAACGTAAACTTGCCCGCGTAAGTGTAGCGCATGTTTTAGATTCGCTTGAAACCAAAGGTTTTTTTATTCAAATGCCACCCGAAGGATTAATCAATCCGAACGCGGTTGCACCAGAGGGTTTACGTGGTGCTTGAAACTCTTACCACACTATGGTCACACATTCTTTCAGTTTTCGATCAATTTCCTGAAGAAAATGTCGCCGTTATTGTTTATGTGACTGGGGCGATCATCGCCTTGTGGTGTTGGTATCGCTTAATGTCGCGTATGCCACATCCAGTTGGTGGGATTTTGTGGATTATTGTCTTTGCAATTTTAGTCACTCCCACTGTATCTGAAGGCCCGAATTCTGAATTAGCTCCTGCAATATTTGGTTTGATTTTTGGTCTTTTAACCAAAGAATATATGCTGGTATGGTCAAATTTATCTTTAATTTTATTTGTAATTGGCATGGGTTTGTTGGTTGGTTTCTGTTGGTCAAAATACATGGCCAATAAAGCTGTACGTACGGCTCTGTAAATCGCATTAAATTCAAGATAGAAAAATTAAGGTTTAAAAAATGTCTGCTGAAATACAACACTTTACTGGTACAGATCAATATATTGCAACCGATAGCCTAAGATTGGCTGTAAAAGCGGCACGCGCTTTACAAAAACCACTTTTGGTTAAAGGTGAGCCGGGCACAGGTAAAACCTTATTGGCTGAACAAGTTGCAGAAAGCTTAGGTTTGAAACTCATCACATGGCACATCAAATCTACCACCAAAGCACAGCAGGGCTTGTATGAGTACGATGCCGTTTCGCGCTTACGCGATAGCCAGCTGGGCGATGACCGTGTTTACGACATTAAAAACTACATTAAACCGGGTAAATTGTGGGAAGCGTTTACCAGCGAAGAACGCTGTGTATTGTTGATTGATGAAATCGACAAAGCCGATATTGAGTTTCCAAATGACTTATTGCATGAACTCGATAAAATGTCATTCTATGTTTATGAGACAGGCGAGACCATTACCGCAACACAACGCCCAATTGTAATTATTACCTCAAATAATGAAAAAGAACTTCCAGATGCATTCTTGCGCCGTTGTTTCTTCCATTATATTGAATTCCCTGATGAAGCGACCATGCGTGAAATCATCGCGGTACATTTCCCGAATATTTCTAATACTTTGGTCAGTGAAGCCTTACAAGTTTTCTTTAAATTGCGTGAAGTGACCAATTTGAAAAAACCACCATCAACTTCAGAATTGATTGACTGGCTGAGTTTATTGATGGCAGATGATATGCCAGAAGATGTGCTGCGTAATCATGACAAATCTAAAGCCATTCCACCGCTATATGGTGCATTGATTAAAAATGAACAAGATGTACAACTGCTTGAACGTTTAGCGTTTATGTCACGCCGCTAAGAGTGCCTGCAAATGTTTGTGCGATTGTTTTACACCTTACGTAAATACGGTGTGCCTGTAACGACTCGGGAACTGATTGATCTGAATCAGGCAGTCGCTTCAGGTTTAGTTTTTGCTGACCAAGATGAATTCTATCAATTGGCGAAAACTGTTTTGATCAAAGATGAACGTTTCTTTGATAAGTTTGATCGTGCCATGAAAGATTATTTTGATGGCATTGAAACTTTCGACTTAGATGAATTATTGAAACAAGTTCATAAGTTGCCCAAAGATTGGTTTGATCTTGAATTACTCGAAAAACATCTTACGCCTGAACAACGTGCTGAATTACAAAAAGCGGGTTCGCTTGAAGAATTGATGAAAATGTTGGAAGAGCGTTTACGCGAACAACATAAAAAACATCAGGGTGGTAATAAGATGGTCGGCACTGGTGGTACATCACCATTTGGAGCTTTTGGTGATCATCCTGAAGGTGTACGCATTGGTGGACCTGGGCGTAAGCGTTCAGCGGTCAAAGTTTGGGAACAACGTAAATATCAAAATTTGGACGATGATCAGGTTTTAGGCACACGACAAATGCAAATTGCTTTGCGTCGTTTGCGTAAATTTGCCCGTCAAGGTGCAGCAGAAGAACTTGATATTAATGGCACGATTCGCGAAACCGCAAAACAGGGCATACTCGATGTGCAACTGGTGCCTGAACGTCGTAATCGCATTAAAGTATTGATGTTATTTGATGTGGGCGGTTCGATGGATGCTCATATTGCTGAATGTGAAAAATTATTTAGCGCGGCAAAAACCGAATTTAAAACCCTTGAATATTTCTATTTCCATAACTGTCTGTATGATTATGTGTGGAAAGATAACAATCGCCGTAGCTCAACCCGCATGAATACGTGGGATTTATTTCATACTTATGGTCGTGATTATCGTGTGATCGTGGTCGGTGATGCGAGTATGGCACCGTATGAACTCAAGTCGGCAGGTGGTTCGGTTGAATATATGAATGATGAGTCTGGCGAAGTGTGGTTAAGACGCTTACGCCAACATTTCGATAAAACGGCTTGGTTGAATCCTGAACTTGAAGGTTATTGGCATTACACCCAAACCGTGCAATGGATCAAAGAAACTTTTGAAAATCACATGTTTCCAATGACTTTAAAAGGTCTTGAGGATATGACCCGATATTTATCTCGTTAGCACATTTTAAATAAGTCACGTAGGTGGCTTATTTTTTTTTCTTGCTGATTGAGGATAATCGAGTCAGTAAACTCAATATCAATGCTGCAAGGCATTAAAAAAACATCGAAAACATTGTAGAATAAGCCGTTTTGCAAACTTTGCCTCTGGAGACGCTTAAGTGGAGCGACCAACAATTAGCCCTGAACATTTACAGGAAGCGGCTGAACATTTAACAACCATTCGAGATTTTATCCGTTTTGGTGTCAGCGCATTACGTCACTACGATGCACATTTGGGGCAAGGCACAGAAGATTATTTTGCAGAAAGTTCGGCTTTGGTGTTACAAACACTTTCGTTGGAATGGAAAGCTGATGCTGAAATCTTAGAAGCAAAATTGCTTCCAAGCGAAAAAGCAGAATTCTTAAGTTTATTAGAGCGTCGTATTAATCAACGAATCCCAACCTCGTATTTGTTGAATTTATCGTATTTCTTCAATAAACCATTCTATGTGGATGAACGTGTGTTGATTCCACGTTCGCCGATTGCTGAATTGATTGAACAACGTTTTGCACCATATTGCCTTGATGAAAATGGTCAAATGCTTGAAGCATTAAACAGTTTGCCAGAAAATCAACACCCAAAAACACCTCAACGCATTTTAGATATGTGCACGGGTTCAGGCTGTATCGCAGTAGCACTCGGTTATGCATATCCTGAAGCTGAAATTGATGCGACTGATTTATCTAAAGAAGCTCTAGAAGTAGCATCAATTAACACCGAACATCACAATAAACAGTACCAAATTGCCTTATTGGAATCGGATCTATTTGATAAAATTCCTGCTGAAAATCAATATGATTTAATTGTCAGCAATCCGCCGTATGTCGACTCTGAAGACATGGCAGATTTACCTGAAGAGTTTTTACATGAACCTGAAATGGCGTTAGCGGCAGGTCAAGATGGATTGGATTTAGTTCGTAAAATGCTAGCACGAGCAGCCGATTACCTGACTGAAAATGGCTTAATTGTCATTGAAGTTGGAAATTCTGAATGGGCAATGCGCCAAAATTTCAATACAGTCGATTTCCACTGGCTCACATTCCAAAAAGGTGGCACAGGTATTTTCGCGCTAACGGCTGAACAATGCCGTCGTTATCAGTCTTTATTTCAACAATCTATTCAAGATTAAGGAGTTACAATATGGCTGGAAATAGTATTGGACAACTTTTTCGCGTGACTACTTGTGGCGAATCACATGGCGCGGGTTTGATGGCGATTGTTGATGGTGTGCCACCGGGTTTAGAACTCTGTGAAGATGATTTGCAAAAAGATTTAGACCGTCGTAAACCAGGTACTTCAAAATTTGCCACCCAACGCCAAGAAGCTGATCAAGTTGAGATCATTTCAGGCGTATTTGAAGGTAAAACGACAGGAACACCGATTGGTTTGTTAATCCGAAATACAGACCAAAAATCAAAAGATTACGGCAATATTGCCCAAACTTTCCGTCCGGGTCATGCAGATTATACCTATACACAAAAATACGGTTTCCGTGACTATCGTGGTGGCGGTCGCTCAAGCGCACGTGAAACTGCCATGCGTGTGGCAGCAGGTGCAATTGCGAAGAAATATCTTGCTGAAAAATTTAGCATTAAAATTCGTGGTCATGTCACCCAAATTGGCAATGAAATGACTGAAAAGTTGGACTGGTCAGAAGTCTCGAATAATCCATTTTTTTGTGGTGATGTGGATGCCGTTCCACGCTTTGAGAAATTAGTTACGTCATTACGTGAACAAGGTACTAGCTGTGGTGCAAAGCTTGAAATCTTAGCTGAAAAAGTGCCCGTGGGTTGGGGTGAACCTATTTTTGATCGTTTAGATGCAGATATTGCCCATGCCATGATGAGTATTAATGCCGTAAAAGGCGTTGAAATTGGTGATGGATTTGCAGTCGCAGGACAGTTTGGTCATGAAACACGTGATGAATTAACCACAGATGGTTTTCTGGCGAATCATGCAGGTGGAGTTCTTGGCGGTATTTCAAGTGGTCAAACCATTCGGGTTGCGATTGCACTAAAGCCAACGGCAAGTATTACCACCGCAGGTAAAACCATTAATATTGATCGTGAAAATACTGACGTGCTGACCAAAGGTCGTCATGATCCTTGTGTAGGTGTACGTGCCACACCAATTGCTGAAGCAATGTTGGCGATTGTTTTAATGGATCATTTTCTACGTAATCGTGCACAGAATGCAGATGTGGTTGCGCCATTTGAACCAATAGAACCGAAACAGAATTCTTTGGATTAGAATATAAACATTTAGGATAGGAGAATTGCTATTCTAAATGTTTATATTCTATTTAACATAATATACATTATGCGAATTTGTTTATTATAAGTATTTGTTTATTAAGATGTTTTCTTTGGTAAAGGCTTAACGTTTAATACTTGCATTTGACGACCAAACTTCTATTGTTCTGCAAACTCGATTTCAACTTCTTGTGCATTGTCTGTAGCTTGTTCAAGCACAGATTGAATGATTGATCATCGACATTGCTCTTAAGCTGTAATTTTCTATGTTAATTACGTTTAAATTCCAACTCTCTCATTTTCTAACTAGCTCAGGTTATAATAATGGTCCCCCAAAATATGGTTGATCTATTATGAACGCCTCCAATGACCCTCTACACGGCAAAAAACTTGCTGACATTTTGGATGAATTATTGGATTACTACGGTGGCTTTGAAGGTTTAAGTCGTAAAATTGAAATTAGGTGTTTTTGCATAGATCCAAGTGTTAAATCATCATTGCGATTTTTACGCACTACACCATGGGCACGTGAAAAAGTAGAAAGCTTATATTTATATGTCTTACGCCAAAAAGCCAAACAGAAATCGTAGACTCAACATTCTAATTCGTGGTGGACTGCCACCAATTTCCTAAACAAATTTAGTCTATTCTTAAGACCTTTTTAGTAGGGAAATATGTATTCATAGCTAGGTTTATGAACAAATATTTTACTAGCTATAACTTTAGTACCCTAAGTAATTAAATTTATTGATTATTAAACATAAATTCAATTATCAACTAGATTTTAAGTAAACATAAGTCAAATAGGATATCCTTTAGTTATTAACTGGGAGTGTCAAAATATTGTCAAGTTTCATGATGTAACTTTAAAGAAGTTTTTGATGGAGAAAATTTAAAGTAATTCGAACTAAAATGCGGCTAAGATCCCACAGCAGATTTTAGGATGAATAATCAATTTGAAGTCATAAAACTTCAATTTATCTTATCCTAAAATAATGAATATAAAGTAAAGCCCACATTCAGTGAGCTTTTCAACATTCAGACTCGAGCAAACCTATCTCAACGTAATCCCTTAAAAATGAAAAAACACCCAATAACAAACAACATGACAGAAAAACATTTTTTAAGCATGCTTGGTGATAATGCATGTGCCGCTTTCGCTCCTAACTTTGCAGTAAAAAAGCTCATTGAACTAATGCCAATAAAGGCATAAATATGCACAAAGCCAATACTATTGGGAACATTGATGTGTTCTTTCATGCCAAAGAACATAAATCCCAAAGCACCAGCGATTGCAATCGGTAAGCCACATGCCGCTGAAGTACCAACTGCCTTTTGCATGACCACGCCATAGTGATTGAGAAAAGGTACAGTTAAACTCCCTCCTCCAATCCCAAAAATTGCGGATGCAACACCAATTCCTGTACCTGCACATACTTGCTTGGATGTTGATGGCAGTGATTTATCTTGATCTATGACTTTTTTTGCACCAATAAACATCGTGTAAGCAACCCAAATCGCAAAAACACCAATGATCAGTTGCAAATGCGCCCCAGAAAGTAATCCTGCAATACCTGCACCTAAAAATGATCCTAATACCAAGCCCGGTGCTAGATTTTTGAACACGGGCCAGATGACTGCGCCATTTTTATGATGTGCCATTAAGGAACTGATTGATGTCACGATGATGGTTGCTAAAGAGGTACCTAATGCAATATGCATTACAACTTCAGGATCATAGCCCATACGTGTGAAAACGAGATATAAAAGCGGTACGATGATCAGCCCACCACCCACACCAAAGAGCCCTGCAGTAAATCCCGCGACGACACCAATTATTAAAAAAATGATTAATTCCATGAAATACTGACTTTATGCATTGATAAAAATATAGAGTGATTTTAAGCGATTTCCGCCTGTTCCACATGATGCCCTACATAGTGATAGGCACGATTAAAATACACTAAACCCTGATGGTGTTCACTGTCATGTTGATTTTGTTGTATAGCAACGATACGACAGATAAAAATAGCATGCGTTCCAACTTCTTGAATTTGCTCAATCTGACAATCAAAACTCACCAAAGCATCTTCTAAAACAGGTGAGCCCGTTTTTAAGTCAGTCCAACGTCCATATTCAAAACGTTCTTCTGAACTCAGTTTGGACGAAAATACGTTGGAAATATGCTGATGATGCGCGCCTAAAACATTCACAGTTAAAATTTTATTTTCGATAAAATGAACATGTGATCGAGACGCTTGATTCATACAGACCAATAAAGTCGGCGGTGTATCAGTGACACTACACACCGCAGATGCAGTGAACCCATGACGACCAGACTCACCTGCCGTGGTCACGACATTGACCGCACCTGTCAATAACGACATGGCATTTCTAAAGTCAGTTGCTTCAATCATCACATTGTTCCTCAATTGAACTCTTTTCTTTATTTGCCTAAATAACTTGTGTCACCTAGGCCCATAAAATGGCTCTGTCTGGATTAACAGTTGAAATTGATAAAGAGCCGAATGCTTGTCTCCTTCCCCTTCAAGGGGAAGGTCGGGATGGGGATGGGTTTAAAGTAAAATCAAAAGCACCCCCATCTAAATCTTCCCCCCTTAGGGGAAGACTTCACAGCAACAGCACTGAAAAATTCGTTTCAACTACTAACCCTCACATAGCTATAAAAAATCAGTCATGACTTGTTCGAGAGTTCTCTTCGGATAATTTCCGCGCCTGCATTTAACGCATTAAGCTTGCCTCTTGCGACTTCACGCGGCAAAGGCGCCATGCCACAGTTCGTACAAGGATAGAGCTTGTCAGCATCGACGAATTGAAGTGCTTTGCGTAGGGTGTTGGCGACTTCCTCAGGGGTTTCAATGATATTGCTTGCCACATCAATCGCCCCAACCATCACTTTTTTACCGCGAACAAGTTCAAGTAGTTCCATTGGAACATGAGAGTTGTGACATTCCAGCGAGATGATATCGATCTTAGATTTTTGCAGCTTAGGAAAAGCTTCTTCATATTGCCGCCACTCAGAACCCAGCGTCTTTTTCCAATCAGTATTGGCTTGAATGCCGTAACCGTAGCAAATATGCACGGCAGTTTCACACTTCAGCCCTTCAATGGCTCGCTCGAGGGTAGCAACTCCCCAATCATTGACCTCATCAAAAAACACATTAAATGCAGGCTCATCAAATTGAATAATATCAACACCAGCGGCTTCTAATTCACGAGCTTCTTCATTGAGAATTTTGGCAAATTCCCAAGCGAGTTTTTCGCGGCTCTTATAGTGAGCATCATAGAGCGTATCAATCATCGTCATCGGCCCTGGCAGCGCCCATTTAATCGGTTGATCGGTCAGTGCACGTAACAACTTAGCATCTTCAACAAAAACAGGCTTTTGACGGCTTACTG
>DAOMAH010000020.1:0-13566 GCA_035426725.1 Acinetobacter sp. | reverse complement strand
ATCAATCGAGATCATCACATCATGTCTTGAGAGTGCGTCAACCACAGGAATCACACGACGGATTTCTTCTTCCAGTTCAACGGTTGATGCATTGGGACGTGTTGATTCCCCGCCAATATCAATAATCGTTGCGCCATCTGCAATCATTTGCAATGCATATTGAATCGCAAGATCTTTTTGTTGATGTAAACCGCCGTCACTGAAAGAATCAGGCGTGACATTGAGAATCCCCATAATTTGAGGCTGGGATAAATCCAATTCAAAACAGCTACACTGTAATTTTCTTTGCGGTAATGGCATCAACTGCATCAAATAACTCCATTTTCAACAATATGTATTTTAGCAATTATTAACCGTTGTAAACGTCAATTAATACCCATTTTGTTAATTCAAACTATAGCGATTATTTACTACCACGGTGGCGGCATGGATGCCGCCCGTTAGACTACGGTAACAAGGATGTACCGTTAGCCGAACAAAAAAATTTGTTACATTGCGGAGACTCGCTCCTCATCTTTCAAAAGTAAATATGGCTATACAAAAAGAATTGAGTTATCTCTGGATTCAGAGAAAGTTATTATTTGTTCAAAAAAATAAAAAAGAGCGACCTAAGTCGCTCCAATTATTTGATACCTATTAACCCATCGCAGGTAATGGCGGTGGAGTCGATGGCCCATCTTTCGGTGGATCCAATGTAACCACAGGATTTTCAGCCACATACACTTTCGGTGGTTGTGGTTGACGACCTTCCATAATATCGCGGATTTGGTCGCGATCAATGGTTTCCCATTCCATCAAGGCTTTTACCATTGCATGAGCAATCTCTTGATTATTTTCAAGAATGTCACGTGCAACTTTATATTGTTGATCGAGTATACGACGAACTTCTTCATCAACTTTTAACTGTGTTGCTTCAGAAATAGTACGGCTACCCACATTTCCGAAGAAACCACTTTGGTTTTCATCTTCATAGACCATAACGCCTAATGCATCTGACATACCGTATTTGGTGACCATTGCACGTGCCATTTTAGTTGCACGTTCAAAGTCGTTCGATGCACCAGTCGACATTTGATTAATGAAGACTTCTTCCGCAATACGACCACCGAAAAGAATTGAAAGTTCATTCAACATCTTATCTTTATAGTGGCTCATTTGGTCTTGCTCAGGAAGCTGCCAAGTTACGCCTAATGCCCAACCACGCGGCATAATCGTTACTTTATGCACAGGGTCAGTACCCGGTAAAATTTCAGCAACAATCGCATGTCCAGCTTCATGATACGCCGTTGCACGACGTTCTTCTTCACGAATCACCATCGAGCGACGTTCTGGACCCATGTAAATTTTGTCTTTGGCATCTTCAAAGTCATGCATATCGACCGTGTTCTTATTACGGCGAGCTGCGAATAACGCGGCTTCATTGACTAAGTTTGCCAATTGCGCACCTGAGAAGCCCGGTGTACCACGTGCAAGCACTTTGAGGTCTACACCAGTCACTGAAGGAAGCTTCTTCAAATGAACATTGAGGATTTGTTCACGACCACGAATGTCTGGTAAACCGACCATCACCTGACGGTCAAAACGTCCCGGACGTAATAATGCTTTATCTAATACATCAGCACGGTTGGTTGCAGCAATGACGATTACGCCTTCATTGCCTTCAAAACCATCCATTTCAACGAGCATTTGGTTAAGGGTTTGTTCGCGTTCATCATGTCCGCCGCCTGTACCTGAACCGCGGTGGCGACCGACTGCATCAATCTCATCAATAAAGATAATGCATGGTGCATGGCGTTTGGCTTGCTCGAACATATCACGTACACGTGATGCACCAACACCAACAAACATTTCAACAAAGTCAGAACCAGAGATACTAAAGAACGGAACTTTCGCTTCGCCTGCAATGGCTTTTGCTAATAATGTTTTACCAGTACCCGGTGGGCCAACCATGAGCACACCACGAGGTATCGTTGCACCTAAACGTTTGAATTTTGAAGGGTCTTTTAAGAAATCGACAATTTCAACAACTTCTTGCTTGGCTTCGTCACAACCCGCCACATCTGTAAAGGTAATTTTGATTTGATCTTCAGATAACATTTTGGCTTTTGATTTACCAAAACTCATCGGACCATTTTTACCACCTGCTCCACCGCCCATATTCCGCATAAAGAACATGAACAATAAAATGATAAGCAAGACTGGGAAACTCGCAATAAGAAGTTGCATCAAAACGCCTTGACGTTGTGGCGCTGTGCCCTCAACGACAACATTTTGTTTATTTAAGCTTGGAAGCAACTCAGTGTCTTCGACTTGTGGACGAACCGTTTCAAATGGAGAACCATTGGTTTTTTGACCGTTAATATTTAAACCGTCAATCGTCACTTGTTTAATTTGGCCTGCATTCACCGCTGCAACAAATTCTGAATATTTCATTGCCGCAGGTTTATTACGGTCACTGACGTTGCTAAAAATCAAAATCAGAACACCGAGTATGATGAGCCACAATACGGCATTCTTGAAGTAATCGCTCAAGGCTTTATTCCCATATCAATCTAATTTGATCAGTCCTGATCTTGGCTGACCTTCTTAAAAACAGCAATGTATTTGCTTTGCAGAAAACTTAAAAGGTACAAAATGCACAATTTTTAACAGCTTGGCAAGTATCCTTTTTAACGCAAGGCTTTTTTACGACTTTGACCAATCAAAAAGACTTCTTTCGATCGAGCACGGGATGCAGCAGGTTTGATTGTTTTTAACACATCAAAACCATCAACCACTTGTTTTCTAAACTCATCAAATCCTGTGCCTTGGAACACCTTAACTACAAACTGTCCGTTTGGCCCTAGAACTTTTTGAGCAAAATCCAAAGCCAATTCACATAAGTAAATTTGGCGCGGTTGATCCACAGCCCTATTACCTGATGTATTGGGGGCCATATCTGAAATTACAATGTCTACTTGGCGTCCATTTAAAATATTTAACAATTTTTCGAAAATTTCTTCTTCTCTAAAATCACCTTGTAAAAAGGTTACATCTGGAAGTGCATCCATTTCGAGAATATCTGAGGCAACCACCAACCCCTTACTGCCCACCAATTTCCCCGCGATTTGCGACCAACTACCCGGTGCTGCGCCTAAATCCACCACCGTCATACCTGGTTTAATGAGCTTATATTTTTCTTGAATTTCAAGAAGTTTATATGCAGCACGTGCGCGATAACCTTCCTTTTGTGCTCGTTTAACAAAAGGATCATCTAAGTGCTCTCTCATCCACTCACGGCTGCTTTTTGACAATTTTTGATTGGTAATGCGTGTCGCCATAACTGTCTAAATTTCAAAAAAATTCTGATGGCTCATTGTACGTCAAAATGAGACCCATTTCATTATTGATGAATTTCATCAACATAATTTTTTATGTCTTTTAAAATCATGAATGATCAATCTTTTTACTGTTTTTCACCCATTTACTGCGACTGGCGTACTGAGCAAGCTATCTAAGATTCGGGATGCAAGTTATACTAGGGCGATTTTAAAATTAGGTATATTTAATGGCGGCTTTATCTATTCATGAACGTAAACGTTTACGTCAAATTGGTCATGCACTTAATCCAGTTGTAATGATTGGTAGCCAAGGGCTGACTGAGAATGTCATTGAAGAAGCCCTTCGTGCATTGAATGATCACGAACTCATCAAAATCAAAGTTGCTGCTGAAGATCGTGAAGCCCGTGCAACGCTAATTGATTCAATTGTTGAAGCGACAGGCGCGGAATCTGTACAAAAAATTGGTAAAATCGTTTTGCTTTATAAAAAGGCAGCGAAGCAAAATCAACATCTTTCTAACTTAGTTCGCTTTGCACATTTAAGTAATAAATAATTACGATGGCAAGTTTTGAACTGTCTGCTTTCAAACGCTTTGAAGCCATTACGGTTGTCGGAGCAATTGAACAACAAACCCCAGCCGACTTAAATGTTGGTTTTTGGCTACGTGACCCAAATCAGTTTTTGATTTATCCAAATCAAGTGGCTGCAAATCCACGTGTCGATTTCTTATGGGAACACACCTGCTTTGAGATTTTTATAGGGGTGAAAGATCAAGATTTTTATCGCGAAATCAATCTTTCCCCTTCTCAAGCATGGCAAGCCTACCAATTTGAAGAATATCGTTTTCCCGAAAATATGCCACCTGTTGCCGCATATGATATTCAATTGAATCACTTAAAGCGTACACATTACGGATTAAACGTCAGTCTCGATTTATCCGCATTTATGCAAGAAAACCAACTTAAATGGTCCGACCTTTATTTGGGCTTAACTGCAGTATTAGAAACTACCCAATGCATGCATTACTTCGCGATGCAACACAGTAGCCCACAAGCCGATTTTCACAATAAACGCGATTGGTTACATCAGTTTTAAGAATTAATCGCTTCAATCACAATGAATTACCTGACCGATCCGCCATAAAACACCTGTAGGATCTGTCAGAACAAAATCTCGGATTCCCCAAGGTTGATCCACTGGCGCAATCGCCATAACGCCATAACGATCTGACAGTTTTTGAGACACAACTTTCTGCCACCATCCATCTACATTTTCAACAAGCATATGCATCATGAAATTTTCAGCGTGCTCTTTAACATAAAAATTTTGAAGCAAAAAACTTGATGTCCCGATATTTAAATAAGCCATTTCCGGGCCCAACAATTCCACATTAAAACCAAGATCACGATAAAATTGCGTCGAAAGCTCGAAATCTTTTGCTGGAACATAGGCTTTAATTTCAATCACATCCATTTTTATCGCTCCATTTTTCAATGCTGATTGGGATAAATTTTATATTTAGTGCAATCAATTTTTATAAATAAAAAGCATAAAAAAAGCGAGAAAAAATTCTCGCCTTTTTCTTTTCGCAATAGCTTAGCTAGCGCGTACTTTATTCCATGCATCAACTGCTTGAACTTTAGTACGTTTAAAGCTACCTACTAAAGTATCTTTATGTTTTACAGAAATTTGATTGATGTCATCTTTGATTTCTTTGCTTACTTGAGTTAAGTCTTCAATCAATGAATTTAATTCAACTTTCAACGCATTTTTCAATTCAACTAAGTTACCTTGAGATGAATTAAGTTGAGTCTTGATCACGTCAATACGTTGTAAAAGATCTTGCTTGATTTGTGCGATTTGGTTTTGTAGATTTTGGTTCAATTCTTTGGCTTCCGATTCAATTTTTTCTTGAGTTTCTGCAATTACTTCTTTCGCTTGCTCTTGAGTTTCTGCAATTACTACTTTAGCTTTTGCAGTTTTCTCAGCAACAACTTCTTTCGCTTTCGCAGTTTTTACAGCAACGGCTTCTTTCACTTCAGCTGTTTTTTCAGCTACAGCGACTTTGACTTCTGCTGTTTTTTCTGCGACAACGTCTTTAGCATTCGCAGTTTTTTCAACAACAGCGTCTTTTACTTCATCAATTGCTGGTGCGGTAGTTTGGTTAGCAGTCATGTTAATACCCTCTATGTTGATTCTTGCTTTTGCGACTAGACATAGGTTAGAACGTTTTTCATTCAAATTACAAAAAAATTGTCTAACAATAGACAGAATTTCTAACGCTAAGCATATTTAAGCTAAGAATTAGACAAGCGTTTTACCTTTCTCTATACGATAAGTAAATTTCTAGATTTAGGCTTTAATCAATAAAACAAATAGACTTCCGGCACACTCATGCGTATAATGCAGTGTTAAGTTACAAGCGAGCAGACTGATAAGGAGAGGCGTGTTTTTTGCAAGACAGCCTACCTTTTTTTATGTCTACTCGCTTTTTTACAGCCCTATTTTTGTGGTTTTAGTTCAGGAGCTTTGGTTTGAGCACCCCCGCCATTTTAGCCCTCGCAGATGGAACGATCTTTAAAGGAACGTCTATCGGTGCATCGGGTAGTACGACTGGTGAAGTCGTTTTTAACACTGCTATGACTGGTTATCAAGAAATTTTGACCGACCCAAGCTACGCACAACAAATTGTGACGTTGACTTATCCTCATATTGGAAATACTGGCTGTAATAGTGAAGACGTTGAATCAGGTCGCATCCATAAAGTATGGGCGAATGGTTTAATTATTCGTGATCTCCCTTTATTGCATAGTAATTTCCGTGCTGAACAATCCCTGAGTGAATATTTGGAACAACACAATGTTGTTGCAATCGCTGATATTGACACACGTAAGTTGACACGTATTTTACGTGACAAAGGTGCACAAAATGGTTGCATCCTTGCTGGCGAAAATATTACTGAAGAAGAAGCGATTGCAAAAGCACGTGCATTTGGCGGCTTAAATGGCTTAGATCTCGCTAAGGAATGTTGTGATCCAACTGGTTTTGAATGGGCTGAAGGTTCTTGGGCGCTCGGTCAAGGATTCAGCAAACCAGAATTTAAATATCATGTAGTTGCATACGATTACGGTGTCAAAACCAACATCTTACGTATGCTTGCAGACCGTGGTTGTAAGTTAACTGTTGTTCCTGCACAAACCCCTGCCGAAAAAATTCTCGCCCTCAATCCAGATGGTGTGTTCTTATCGAATGGGCCTGGTGATCCAGCAGCGTGTGATTATGCCATTGAAGCAGTAAAAACCATTGTTGAAACGACAACTATACCTGTCTTTGGTATTTGTTTAGGTCATCAGATTTTAGCGCTCGCTTCAGGTGCAAAAACCATGAAAATGAATCATGGTCACCACGGTGCAAACCATCCTGTACAAAATCTTGAGAACAGTACAGTAATGATTACTTCTCAAAACCACGGCTTTGCTGTAGATGAAAGTACTTTACCTGCAAACTTAAAAGTGACACATCGTTCACTGTTCGATGGTACAAACCAAGGCATTCATCGTACAGATAAACCTGCGTTCAGCTTCCAAGGTCATCCCGAAGCCAGCCCTGGCCCGCATGACTGTGCCCCATTGTTCGATCATTTCATCGAACTTATTGAAGCAGCTAAGAAATAGTTAAGGAAGCGATCATGGCTAAACGTACAGACATTAAAAGCATCTTAATTATTGGTGCGGGTCCAATTGTAATTGGACAAGCATGTGAGTTCGATTACTCAGGTGCGCAAGCATGTAAAGCGCTTCGTGAAGAAGGCTATCGTGTCATTTTGGTCAACTCGAATCCAGCGACCATCATGACCGACCCTGCGATGGCAGATGCGACTTATATCGAGCCGATTACTTGGCAAACTGTTGCTCAAATCATTGAAAAAGAACGCCCAGATGCGGTTCTTCCAACGATGGGCGGTCAAACTGCGTTGAACTGTGCCCTTGCACTCGATGCAAATGGCATTTTAGAAAAATACAATGTTGAATTGATTGGTGCGTCTAAAGAAGCAATTGAAAAAGCTGAAGACCGTAAATTATTCGACATCGCTATGCGTAAAATTGGTCTTGAATGTCCAAAAGCTGACATTGCAGAGTCAATGGAACAAGCTTTAGAAATTCAGGCACGCTTCGGCTTTCCAGTCATCATTCGTCCATCATTCACGATGGGTGGTTCAGGTGGCGGTATCGCGTACAACAGAGAAGAATTCATTGAAATCTGTGAACGCGGTTTCGATCTTTCTCCAACGAAACAATTATTGATTGATGAATCTTTAATTGGTTGGAAAGAATACGAAATGGAAGTTGTTCGTGACAAAAACGACAACTGTATCATTGTCTGTACCATTGAAAACTTTGACCCTATGGGTGTGCATACAGGTGACTCAATCACTGTTGCTCCTGCGCAAACATTGACAGATAAAGAATTCCAACTTTTACGTAACGCATCTTTAGCTGTTTTACGTGAAATTGGTGTAGAAACAGGTGGTTCTAACGTACAGTTCGGTATTTGTCCAAATACTGGTCGTATGGTTGTGATTGAGATGAACCCACGCGTTTCTCGCTCATCTGCGCTGGCTTCTAAAGCAACTGGCTTCCCAATTGCAAAAATTGCGGCGAAATTGGCAGTCGGTTATACCCTTGATGAATTGAAAAATGACATCACAGGCGGTGTAACCCCTGCATCATTCGAACCTGCAATTGACTATGTCGTAACGAAGATTCCTCGTTTTAACTTCGAAAAATTCCCACAAGCTGACGCGACTTTAACAACACAGATGAAATCTGTGGGTGAAGTCATGGCAATTGGTCGTAACTTCCAAGAGTCTATGCAAAAAGCGCTTCGTGGTCTTGAAGTTGGTGTTAGTGGTTTCGATGAAAAACTTGAAGTTGGCACTGAAGGCGCGCGTGAGAAAATCTTACAAGAGCTCAAAGTTCCAGGTCCTGAGCGCATTTGGTTCATTGGTGATGCATTCCGTCATGGTTTCACACTAGATGAAGTATTTGCTGCGACGAATATTGACCGTTGGTTCTTGATTCAAATCGAAGACATTATTAAAACTGAAGAACAAGTGAAAACACTTGGCTTTGGTGATTTGAATGCGGAAAATGTCCGTAGCTTCAAACGTAAAGGTTTATCAGATCTTCGTATTGCAGATTTAATGGGCATTTCACAGAAACAATTCCGTAAACAACGTTGGAACTTAGGCGTATTGCCAGTTTATAAACGTGTAGATACTTGTGCCGCTGAGTTTGAGTCAGACACGGCGTACATGTACTCAACTTACGATGAAGAATGTGAAGCGAATCCATCAAACAAAGACAAGATCATGGTGATCGGCGGTGGCCCGAACCGTATTGGTCAAGGTATCGAATTCGATTACTGTTGTGTACACGCGGCGCTTGCAATGCGTGAAGATGGCTATGAAACCATCATGGTCAACTGTAACCCTGAAACTGTTTCTACCGATTATGACACGTCTGATCGTTTATACTTCGAACCAATTACGCTTGAAGATGTATTGGAAATTGTACGTATCGAGAAGCCTAAAGGCATTATCGTGCAGTACGGCGGTCAAACACCTTTAAAATTGGCTCGTGCTTTAGAAGAAGCTGGTGCGCCTATTATTGGTACATCTCCTGATGCAATTGACCGTGCAGAAGACCGCGAACGTTTCCAACAAATGATTCAACGTCTACAACTTCGCCAACCAAACAACAGCATTGTAAAATCTGCTGAAGAAGGTATGGCTGAAGCATCTAAAGTGGGTTATCCACTTGTTGTACGCCCTTCTTATGTGCTGGGTGGTCGTGCGATGGAAATCGTATACAACGATGACGAACTTAAACGCTACTTACGTGATGCGGTTCAAGCATCTAACGAAGCGCCTGTTCTTCTTGACCGTTTCTTAGATGATGCAATTGAAGTTGATGTAGACTGCGTATCTGATGGTAAAGATGTGGTGATTGGCGGTATTATGCAGCACATCGAACAAGCAGGTATTCACTCAGGTGACTCTGCATGTTCAATTCCTCCTTATTCTTTATCTAAAGAAGTTCAGGATGATATGCGTCGTCAAACTGTTGCTATGGCAAAAGAACTTGGCGTGATTGGTTTGATGAACGTTCAGTTTGCTGTAAAAGGTAATGACGTTTACATCTTAGAAGTGAACCCACGTGCATCACGTACCGTGCCGTTTGTATCTAAATGTATTGGCGAATCTTTAGCAAAAGTGGCTGCACGTTGTATGGCGGGTCAATCTCTTGTGTCGCAAGGTTTCACAACAGAGATTATCCCAGCTTACTTCTCTGTAAAAGAAGCGGTGTTCCCTTTCAATAAATTCCCTGGTGTTGACCCTATTCTTGGCCCTGAAATGAAATCTACAGGCGAAGTAATGGGCGTTGGTAAAACATTTGGCGAAGCCTTCTATAAAGCGGTACTTGGTGCCAATGAACGTTTACCAGGTAAACCAACCGAAGGCGAAGTGAAACACGTATTTATCTCGGTTCGTGATTCAGACAAACCTCGTGTTGTGGGTATTGCGAAACAATTGGTTGATTTCGGTTTCAAAGTGATTGCCACTGGTGGTACATTTGATGTCATCAACGAAGCGGGTATTGCTTGTGAACGTGTGAATAAAGTCACTGAAGGTCGTCCTAATATTGTCGACCGCTTGAAAAATGGCGAAATTCACCTCATTATCAATACCACTGAAGGTAAACAAGCTCAGCAAGATTCATTCTCGATTCGTCGTTCTGCACTTCAAGGTAAAGTGTATTACACCACGACTTTGAATGGTGCTGATGCTGTATGCCAAGCTTTAGCCATTAAATTACCAATGGATGTATATCGCTTGCAAGATTTAACAACAGGCTAATTATCTATCGAGAGGTCCCGTCACCTGATCGGTGGCGGGATTTTTTTATTTAGAATCCATTCATTTTTTACTCACTTTGAGGGACAACAATGCAACGTTATCCTATGACTCCCGAAGGCAAAGTAGCCTTAGAGAAAGAATTATATCAATTAAAAAGTATTGACCGTCCACGTATTATTGCGGCAATTGCTGAAGCACGTGAACACGGGGATTTGAAGGAAAATGCGGAATATCATGCTGCTCGCGAGCAACAAGGTTTCTGTGAAGGTCGTATTCAAGATATTGAAGGCAAACTGGGTGCAGTTCAAGAAATTGATGTAAAATCACTTGAACAAAATGGCCGTGTTGTTTTTGGTGTGACCGTAACCATCGAAAATTTAGACACTGAAGAAAAGAAAACCTACAAAATTGTAGGTGACGATGAAGCAGACTTTAAGATCAATAAGATTTCTGTGAACTCTCCAATCGCACGTGGTCTTTTGGGTAAAAGTGAAGGCGATGAAGCAAAAATTACGACACCACAAGGTGAAGTTGAATACGAGATCGTCAACGTGGAATATCTGTAATTTCTAGCAAATTGAAGATAAAAAATCCCCTAATTGTTAGGGGATTTTTTATATCTGAATTGAAATTTTAAAAGGAAGATTTAGGAAATCGTTCCTTTTAAATAAAAGGTTAGCCTAGCCGTGACGTTTTGCAAAGTCATCCATAAAGTTGACCAATGCCTGCACACCTTCCAAAGGTACAGCATTGTAGATACTTGCACGCATACCGCCAACCGAACGATGCCCTGCTAAATTCAATAAATGATTACTTTCCGCTTCTTGCAAGAAGGTTTTCTCTAGCGCTTCATCTGCAAGGGTAAATGGCACATTCATAATTGAACGGTTCGGAATGGCGATTGGATTAGCGTAGAAATCACTTGCATCAATATAACCATAAAGCAATTTGGCTTTTTCAAGGTTCGTTTTATGCATTGCCTCGACACCGCCTTGCTCTAGCAACCACTCAAACACCAAACCAGATAAATACCAAGAATAGGTCGCAGGTGTATTCACCATAGAACCATTTTTTGCTTGATCGGCATACTTTAGAATACTTGGAATTTCTGTTTTCGCTTGATCTAACAAATCATCACGAATGATGACAATGGTTAAACCTGCAGGTCCAATATTCTTTTGCGCACCTGCATAAATTAAACCAAACTTCGAAACGTCTAATGGTGCAGACAAAATACTTGAAGAATAATCACAAACTAAAGGTGTTGTTACTTCTGGAATACCCGCAAACTGTATACCACCAATAGTTTCATTGTCTGCATAATGCACATACGCTGCATCGTTTGAAAGATTCCACGTGCTTTGATCAGTGATGGCGTGTTTGCCATCTAGCAACGTGCCTGCTTCGATGACATTGATATCACCATAGCGTTGTGCTTCTTTTAATGCTTTTTCAGACCAAATGCCCGTATGGATATAATCCGCTTTGCTATTTTTTCCAAGCAAGTTCAACGGAATCGCAGAAAATTGTAGCGATGCGCCACCTTGTAAGAATAACACTTTATAGTTTTCTGGAATATTCATGAGCTTACGCAAATCAGCCTCAGCTTTTTCTGCGACTGCAACATAATCATGGCTACGATGACTCATTTCCATGATCGATAAGCCCTTACCCTGCCAATCCAACAAGTCTTGTTGAGCTTTTTCTAAAACAGCAGTCGGTAAAGCAGCAGGACCAGCGCAGAAATTATAAGCACGCATGAGTTTTCCTTTGTCAAAGTGAAACAAATTCAAATGGCGATTTAATCATAGATTCACGCTGCTTGCAGCTGATTCTCGAGTAAATACTTCAATTTAATTGTTTAAATATCGCTAATTTTTGAATCATCAAATAAGTAATACCTAACCAATTTAATCTCTCAACATTGAAATAACTCAATGTAAAGATTGCAGCAAAAAACAAAAAAGGCCTAAATCATTTAGATTCAAGCCTTAATTAATTTACACTGTATATATGAAACTGGCGGATCAAAGACTTAAACAGCGTACATAACCAGCTATATTTATTATATTTTATTTTAAACGTGTTTTCAATGTACCCCTAAATATACCCCCACCATTGTAAGCATGATCATGGTGTACACTTTTTAGCAACACGGTAAACTGTTGCAACGCCCACCCCTACAGCTTTGGCTATTTCCTCTTTGGTCATGCCGCCTTTAGTTAGTAACTGTTGAATGCGCTCATGTTTCGCGATGTTGGCTTTCTTGCCAGTCGGTGTATAGCCTGATCTTGCTAGCCCTTGCTTAATTCGTTCTTTGCGCTTGTCATTGTCTAGCTTTGCCATCGTTGCAAGTAGATCAATCAACATGGCATTAATGACGTTTAGAATCTCTCCAGTCATTCCGCCGTTGTTGGTGTGTGTGGTTGGTAAATCTGCCACGATTAGGCGTAACCCTTTAGCTTTGATCTGTTGTTTCAATATTTCAAAATCATCTTGTGATAGTCGGCTAAGTCTATCCACGCTTTCCACAAGTAAAATATCTCCTTTACTTGCTTCATTGAGTAGTTTGCTTAATGCTGGGCGTTCAAGCTTTGTGCCTGAATAATTCTCTATATAAGTTGAATACTTTGCGCCGTAGCTTTGGCTGAATAGAACTAGATCAGCAAGTGCCCTTTCTGCGTCTTGATCTTTGGTACTTGCTCTTACATAGATGCGTATGGTCATGCTGTTACTCTCTATCATATAACTATCATTAAATAAGTATAATGATAATACTATCATTTAATTTAAGCAATAAGTCTAATGATAGGTTGTTTCATTTATTTATCACTTTATCTTTTAGGTATAGTCTAATGATAGGTTGTTAAGGACGTATAGTCCTTACTTGCCTTTGCTTGGTGATCTATTCAATAGATTGAAATCTTGCGCCGTTTGGACTTTGGCAAAGAAAGTTTATCTTTTCGATTTTTTGTACTTACTTGACCACCTGACCACCTGACCACCTGACCACCTGACCACCTGACCACCTGACCACAAAGATAAGTTCGCCGTGCTAATGGTCAAGGGGATATGGGGGTCAAAAGTCTAATCATGCCACTGGATAAAGACCGCCCCCTCATCAAATTTTTACGTGGTCATAATTACCATAGGGGGTATACCCTTTTAATTCATATACTTACATTATATTTCACGTAAAAACCCACAAATATACACGGCGCATGTAAATGATCATTTTATTAGGTGTTACATGGGTTACAGGTGTTACACCCTTGTTTTTAAATGACTTTATAGATATTTTAGCCATAAAAATAGGCTTAGTAATA
>DAOMAH010000019.1:0-13808 GCA_035426725.1 Acinetobacter sp. | reverse complement strand
TCACCTGAATCAAAATTCCTGCAAAATCCAATTGATCCATTGGCTTGGATACCATTGGGCCCACCGTGCGGCGCATTTCACGCGAAAGCGCATCTTGATCTGTACCGGGTGGAATCCAACCCGCTTGATGCACGATTTGAATCAACTGCATAAAGTTGCTGTTCATCACCGCCAGTAACATACGAGCCACCGTCATTTGATCAGATTTAGACAGCTCGCCCATGATGGCGCAATCCAGTGCAATATAACGTGGATTACTTGGATTAATGGTTTCCACAAAGACATTGCCAGGATGCATGTCGGCATGGAAAAAGTTATCACGGAACACTTGGGTAAAGAAAATAGTTAAACCTTTTTCTGCCAAATCGGCACGACTCATGCCCAAGCGGTCAAAAGTGGCAGTGTCCGAAATCGGCACGCCGGTAATACGTTCCGCCACCATCACATCTTTACTGTCCATATAGACTTCAGGCACATACATCATGCTTGATCCCATAAAGTTATGACGCATACGGCGGGTATTTTCCGCTTCTAGGCTGAGATCAAGTTCGTTTAAAATGATTTGACGATAATCTTGGATAATTTCAGATAAATGTAGCGCGCGCGCTGCTTCTAAACGGTTTTCTAGCCAATCACCTAACCACGCTAAAATCTCAAAATCTTGCAAAATCTGTTGGCGAATATCGGGACGAGTGACCTTCACCACCACTTCACGCCCATCATGTAGCGCGGCGGTATGTACTTGCGCAATCGACGCAGCAGCGAGTGGTTGTTCATCAAAGCGAGAAAATAAAGTGGAGACATCCGCCTTTAAAGAGTCTTGAATCCGTTGCTTGGCTAACTGAGTATCATAAGGTTTAACCCGATCTTGCAATAGCACCAATTGTGCTAACACTTCAGGTGGAATCAAATCACGGCGGGTGGAAAGCAGTTGCCCTAGTTTAATCGCCAAAGGCCCCATATCTTCTAGGGCTTGTTTTAGTTTAATAGGATTTTTCTTTTCACGGCTTGACCAAGCGGCAGGATGCAACTTAATCGCATTTAAGACAGGCTGTGCTTTGGCTGGTAATTCTTCCGCAGGAAACAAGGTATCAAGGCGATAGTGCGCTGCAATGCGCCAAAGTTCGAGTAACCGTGTAACATGCGGAATCATATAAAAGTCTTACCTAGTCTGGGGTGTGTTGTTGGGAAGGGGAAAGCTGTTCCTGTAACTGCTGAAACTTTGCTTGTAAGCGATCAATCTCTTGATTGAGTTGGCGCGTTTCCCGATGCAGATCATCCATTTGCCAACGTGGAGCAAATAAACCGCTGTCTTCTTTTAAGCTATCTTCAACAAAAAATAAATGGCTCTGTAATGAGCGTTTCAGCTGTTTCGGAACATGCTGAAGTTTACCCAATTCATGCGCCAGTTGTGGGCCAATCCACGGCGATAAATGTGAAGCAAGATCAAGCTCGGCTTGCTGCATGATTTTTTGGATGTCTTGTAATAAATGATAATCGCCTTGCAGCGGAATATTACCAATCTGATCAAAATCACTGAGTAATAATTTAACCAGCTCAACGGTATTTGCAACATGCAAAGTCGCTGTAGCATCTGTAAGTTTCTTTTGCGGATCGTAACTTGCGAAGCTAGATCGCTTCTCATGCTCAAATACCGAAGCTGTTAGACTTTGTCCTGTCACGGTTGGTTCTAGGCGAACGCGATTTTCATCAAAAAATACATCCACTGAGAGCTGTGGACTATCGATCACCACCCGCAATAATTGACCTTGCAACTGATTGAGCTGAATGCGGGTAATCGCATCCAAATCAATCACATGATGAATCAGTCGTTCGACTGCACCGAGGGCTAAGATCGACCACATAGCTTAAACCCTAAAGTTTGAATCCACGATGCACTGCTACAATGCCACCCGTCAGGTTATGATAGTCACAGCTTTGGAAGCCAGCATTTTCCATCATGCCTTTAAGCGTGCGTTGATCAGGGTGCATACGGATTGATTCAGCCAAATATTTATAACTTTCAGAATCGTTGGCAACCAGTTTGCCCATGATTGGCAGGGCAGTGAATGAATACAGATCGTACAGTTTTGAGAACGGTTCAAAGACTGGTTTAGAAAATTCGAGGATGAGTAAACGACCACCTGGTTTAAGCACGCGGAACATTGACTGTAATGCTGCATCCTTATCGGTCACGTTACGTAAACCAAAACTGATGGTGAGTAAATCAAAACTATTGTCTGCAAATGGTTCTAAGGTTTCGGCATTGGCCAGTACAAAATCAACATTGGTGCAGCCTGCATCAATCAAACGATCACGACCTACATTCAACATGGATTCATTGATATCTGAAAGTACCACATGACCTTGCGGCCCGACTTCACGGCTAAATACTTTTGCCAAGTCGCCTGTACCACCCGCAATATCAAGTACGTGTTGCCCACGACGAACACCTGACATATTAATTGCAAAGCGTTTCCAAATACGATGAATACCGAATGACATGAGGTCATTCATGATGTCGTATTTGCTGGCGACGGAATGAAATACTTCGGCAACTTTTTGGGCTTTATCATCACTGTTGACGGTTTGGAAACCGAAATGTGTGGTTTCACCGACATTGCCCGTATTGGCACCGCGCGGAAGATTGTATTTAGGGACTGAACCTGTTGGTGTTGAAGTCAAACTTTGCTGTAAAGATTGTTGCTGACCTTGCGGTGTGCCTTGAGGGAGAGGTGTGGTGAGGAATGGACTGACTTTGTCTGAACTCGGGTTTTGCTCAACTTCTGGGGTCGGCTGTGGGTTTTCGTTAGACATTGTTTTCTCCTCAACTTTTGCTCTAGCGGCACGAATCAGCATGCATCATGACAGGTTTTATATTTTTTTACAGGGTGTAGCATAGCATTGTGATGAATAATATACAGAAAATCACAATCGTGACGATATTTTAATTGTGCTGATTTGATGTTTGAATCCCTTTTAATAGCTAAAAGGGATTGATTTATCCAGAAGATTTAATCGCGAAAAGGATTTGGATCTCCAGCATGGACTTTATCAATAATGTCTCGTTCTTTTTCAGTAAAGGTGTGAATAAATGCTGCTGCCGATTTTAACGATTTCATGGCTGCAAAGCCTTCTTCAATAAAATCATACATCGGTTCGAACTGATATTTCTTCGCAATACCTTTACACATCTTAAAAGCAGCGTACATCATGGTTGAACGCATGTATTTATCGAGAGTTTCACCCAATTCATCAAGCAGTTTTAATTGTTCATAACGCGCTTCGCCTTGATCAAGTTTGATTAAAGTCACCCGCATAATTTCATCGGTTATTGGTGTTTCAGTAGGATAATCTTGTAAAAGCTGAACAGCCACTTGCTCGTCCAACTCCGTTGCAAAAACTGCCAAGCTGACCGATTTTGTTCCAGTTTTGATGGCGTTTGTCGGCAATAAACTTTCCGCTTTATGTGCATATTTCAATAATCGTTCAATTTGCTGTGCCATCGCGTCAAAGTCGGGGCCGCCGTATAAACGATTTAAAAAATATTGTGCCATCAGTACATGATCTGGTTGAGTAAAGAAATCATGATGGGTCGTGGCAATACGAGCTTTCATCCACGCTTGAACATCGTGTAAACGTTGTTTAAGCACAGGATTTTGGTGGCAAGCTAAAGATTGATATTCTAATAAAAGTTGATCAAAGGCAGCGAGTTTAGACATGTTCGAACTCAAAAAATTAAATCATAAAAGCATAGTCCGCATCATAGCGGAGAAGCGAAATTGCATAAAGCTCCAAATGTCTGACAATTGAGAGCTTTGGTCAGCAAACTTAAAATAGCTACACAAATCGTACACAGGCTTTGCTTTGTCAAAAAAGTTTTGACTATACTTCTTTTTAATAATGAGCCGTTTAGAGTCGGAAAATGACGACAACACAAGCCAAATTTGAATTGCGTGATGAAGATCAACTGTCTCTGGATTTGATTGAAGCGCAATATGCTTTAAAAGAAAGCCGCGATCAGAAAAATGCCAAAAGTATTTTAATTTTAGTCAGTGGCATTGAGCTGGCAGGGAAAGGCGAAGCGGTCAAACAACTGCGTGAATGGGTTGACCCACGATATTTGCGGGTCGAAGCAAATGCGCCAAGAATGCTTACGAATGAACAAACCTTTTGGCAACCGTATGCGCGGTTTATTCCAGCGGAAGGACAAATCGCTGTGATGTTTGGCAATTGGTATAGTGATTTACTGTGTACCGCTATGGATGAATCAAAACCCTTAGATGACGATTCTTTCAAGGATTATGTCGAGAAAATGCGTGCCTTCGAACATGATTTACAACAAAATCATGTGCATGTAATAAAGGTTTGGTTCGATTTACCGTGGAAATTACTGCAAAAGCGTTTAGATGATGTTGATGCTTCGGAGCAACATTGGCATAAATTGCATGGCTTAGATTGGCGCAATAAAAAACAATACGACAATCTGAAAAAACTGAGTCAAAAATTCACCGACGACTGGTTCGTGATTGATGGTGAAGATGAAGCGTTACGTGATCAAAATTTTGCGCAATATATTTTGCAAAATCTCAAAGAATTACCTGAACATGCCACCTCGTTTTCCAAAAAATGGCAGCAAGCCAAAGTTCCAGCTGCATTATTGCAACCTGCCAAGCAAAGTTTAGAAAAAGATGGCTATAAAGATGACTTGAATAAACTCAGTAAAAAAGTGGCGGATGCGTTACGTGGCGATGAACGTAAAATCATTATTGCATTTGAAGGTATGGATGCTGCGGGTAAGGGCGGTGCGATTAAACGCATCGTGAAAAAACTTGACCCTCGTGAATATGAAATTCATACCATTGCTGCACCTGAACGCTATGAATTGCGTCGACCGTATTTGTGGCGTTTTTGGAATAGGCTCAATGAAAGCGGCAAAATCACCATATTTGATCGCACGTGGTATGGACGTGTTTTGGTTGAGCGTATTGAAGGTTTTGCTAGTACGGCAGAATGGCAACGCGCCTATGACGAAATCAATCGTTTTGAGCAAAATTTGGTTGATAGTGAAACGGTCGTTGTGAAAATTTGGCTGGCGATTAGCAAGGAAGAGCAAGCGATTCGATTTAAAGAGCGCGAAGAAACGCCGCACAAGCGATTTAAAATTACGGAAGAAGATTGGCGTAATCGAGATAAATGGGATGACTATTTAAAAGCTGCGGCAGATATGTTTAAGCGGACAGACACCGATTATGCACCGTGGTATGTGATTGCCACTGATGATAAATATTCTGCACGAATTGAAGTATTAAAGGCGATATTAGAACAACTGAAAGCGGATTAAGCTTTCAGTTGTAACCTACATCGTTTGAGTCTTAGATGTTATGCAACAATGGTATTGCGGCTTTTTTGTTGAATTTGTTTGGCGAGTTTATAGCAATCTTCAATATGTGCTTCGGTGATTTTACTCATCATAAAATAGCCCAAACTCGCAGCGACAATTTGCCCACCCAAAGGAATAAATTTAGTCACTTGTTTGGTGGCGATTTTAGCGAAAAAACCATTAAACGTGCCTTTCATGGCAGTTCGTGCCACCACAAAACCTGAAAATTCAAAGCCACGTTTACGTAATTCATCCCAGTGTACTTGTTTGGTTTCAGGGTTAAAAACGCTAACGTGTTCAGAGCCCAAGCCAAAACGCGAGTTAATTTCTGGAATAATCTGCGAAAGCATGCCTAAATCAACAGCGACATCAAAAAATGGAATGGGTACAATGGCAGCACCTGCCGACAAATAAGCACGTTTTTTGGTTTTTTGTAGACATTCCTCGCGAACTTTTTCCAAGTCTAGGCGTGGGTCAATCGAATCTGGAATTTTATCAATTTTCATAATACCGTCTCTTAAAGTTTATTCTTTGAATCATCGATTCAATCGTAATGAATGTTGCTGTTCAAAACAAATTTTTTATTTGATTGTGAGTTTAACGTGACATAGTTATACGACGTTGTATAGTGATGATTGTGTACGGTTTTGTGCATAAAATTTTAAATATTAAAAATAATGAAGTGGTGAGGTTGCAACAACACATGGGGATTCATGTAATTCAAAGCCAACGCCTTGAGGTGTTGTTACAAGGGGTGATGACCGCCATAACGCAACCGAGCACATCGCCGTTTCAGGTTTTTAAAACACAACATTTCATTGTGCCTAGTCCTGCACAAGAACAGTGGTTAACGCAGAAAATCGCTGAACAACAAGGCATGACGGCGAATTATCAATTTCATCAAAAGATTCGTGGTTTTCAGTGGTTTGCCTACCAACAAGTGCTGGAAAATAAAGAACAAGTGCGTAAAGCCAATATTCCACACTTGATTTTAAAATGGCGAATTTACCAAGCTTTGCAACCCTTTATTCAAGCTGAGCAAATCAATCTTGCGCTTGAGCATCCTTTATATTCGATTGTTCAGCGAATTTATGACAGTGCAGATCAACTAAAACACAGCATTGAAAAACAACTTAAAAAACAAAGCATGTTGTATTGGGTAGCAGAACAAGTTGCACATTTATTTAGTAACTACATGATTTATCGTGGCAATTGCCAGCAAGGTTGCGTGCAGGAATGTCACTGTGCGGGGAATTGGTTGGCGGCTTGGGGGCAAAATCGTGCATTAAATATTGAACATTTAATGCCGAAAACAGATCAGCCGATTTCAGCGTTTACTTTGAATCATACACAACAACTCGAAGCATGGCAGCGATGGCTATGGCAGAATTATTTTCATGATGATTTTGTCGAAATGCAGCGCATCGATGCGGATTTTTGGCAAATTTTAGACGATGAGCAAACGCGGGCAAAGGCTTTGGAACAATTGCCCAATCAAGTCATCGTATTTACGATTTTAGATTTACCGCCTAGCCAATTGCAGTTCTTACGTCGTTTGGGGCAATATCTTGATGTGGTGATTTTGCATTACAACCCCTCGCAAGAGTATTGGGCAGATAGTGTCGATCCGCTATGGAAACAACGCTATGATTTAGGTGTAAAAGAGCGCTTTGTTGCTCAAAATCCCAAGGCGACAGATGCTGAAATCAGCGCTTTTTTTGAACAATTCACAATGCATTTTAACTCGCAGGCGCGTGAATCACGGCATCCATTATTGACCCGATTAGGCAAGCAGGCGCGAGATCATTTCTCACTGTTATCGCAACTATCGACAGGGGAAGAAGGGAAATGGGTCGATGCTTTTGATGATTATTTCCCCGAAACCTTATTAGGTAAAATTCAGTCGGATATCTTCTATCTAAATGAACCCACTCCGCAGCAATATCCATTGGCTGAACATGATGAGTCGATACAAATTCATGTCTGTCATTCAAGCTTACGACAACTGGAAGTTTTAAAAGAACACTTGACGCATTGGCTTTCCCAAACAGATAAACAGCCACGCCGTCCGAGTGATGTGTTGATTTTGACACCAAATCTAGCGGAACTTGAACCTTTAATTCGAAGTATTTTTCCAGCTGTTCCCAATGATCATGAAGTGTTTCTGCCAGTTAAAATTGCAGGTGTGGCGCTGCTAGATATTCTAAATGCGTGGCGTGCCGTATTAGGTCGTTTACAACTCACTCAAAGTCGTTTTACGCAGGATGAATTTGCCGATTGGCTCAGTTTATCAGCAACGCAACAGCGTTATGGTCTGGATTACAGTCAAACGCAACGCATCTTAGCTTTATTAAATGAGGCAGGTTTTAAGCGAGGCTTTGATGCAGAACATCTGAAGCAAAGTCTAAGTGCCGATGATCATGACTATCGTTATAGTTTTAAATTTGCCTTAGATCGTTTGGCTTTAGGCATTGCCGTGCCTGTGCATGTCATGGTGCAGCAGACACTTAGTTATGCACAAGTGCAGCCGAGTGACTTTGAACTGATTGGTATTTTAATTGAGATGTATCAACACATTGCCGAACGCCGCAACTGGTTAATCGCTCATGAACAAGGGCAGCGTTTGCCTGTCGAAACGTGGTTAAAGCGGATAAAAGCCGATATTCAAGAATTTGAACAAGCGGATGTTGTGGCTTTAAAAGCAGTTCGGGACATTGTGCAAAAGCAAGAACGAATGCTGACCTTGGCGAGTTTTTATGAAGATGCGGAAACGCATTTAGACCGAATTTCCTTGCCCTTGCCTTATATTATTGAAGAAATACAACGCAACTTAGAAAACCAATCGGCGCAAGTTGAGCCGACAGGACAAATTACCTTTAGTCAGATTGGACAAATTCGTCCAATACCTTATCGCTTAATTGTGCTGCTAAGTTTGGATACAGGGAAATTTCCGAATCGTGACAGTCACATTCCTTTTGATTTGATGGATGTATTGCGTCAACAATTGGGTGATCGCTCGCGTTTGGAAGATGATCAAGGGGCATTTTTAGATGCTGTGTTGTTGGCGCAGGATCTATTATGGTTGTTCTATAATGGCTTCGATATTAGTGATGGCGAAGTCCGAGAACCATCGAGTGTGTTGCAGGGGTTTCGGGATCATTTGGCTTTGATCGTAAAATCGCCCCTCTCTAAATCTCTCCCACAGGGAGAGACTTCTGCTCTCCATTCCGAAAAGGGGGCTAGGGGGTATTCTTTGAGGGAAGACTACGAAAAACTTCAAATCCCTCCGCAACTCTATCCACTTTACCATCTGCATCCTTTACAACCTTTCGATCCTTTGGGCTTTGTTTCAGACCGTTCAGTTCGTTACCAAGATCACTGGTATCAAGTCGCAAACCAAATTCAACAAGTCAAAGGCGAGCGTCAGGCGTGGGTGAATACTGCTTATTCAGTCGAACAAAATGACATGACGATTCTGGATAGTCAGCAATGGATTCAAAGTATTACTTTCCCCGCGCGACTGTATTTAAAAACCTTAGGGATTGAAAATTTGGGTGCAACCGAATTGCTTGATCAAACCGAACCTTTGGTATTAGATGGTTTGGGCAAATATGCCATTCGCCATTTTTTACAGCAACAAGATGCAAAACAGACTCATCAAGCGGCAGCTGCGACATTATTGCAAGATCAGTTACCCGTCGGGAAAGTTCAACACAGTGCATGGCAACAAAGTTGCGTGGAACAACAGCGCTTATTGGCGCGTTTGCAAGACTATGCCGTAGCACCCACTGAGACCACACAACGGGTTTGGCGGATTTCAAAAAACTTGCAGATGAGTTGCATCACACCCAAACAGATGGTCAAAGATTGGGTGAGTTTAGATGCGTCCAGCGCACGCGCCAAACGTATTGCCAAAGTCTGGTTGGAATATTTGTTGTGGCTAATGGTTTTAAGTTCTGACACAGCAACAGCAAACCGTCGTATTGTGGTGTTTAGTGATCAAACCGTTATTTGTGAAGGATTGAGTTCTCAGCAAGCCCAAAAGTATCTTCAAACATGGTTGCTGCTTTGGCAAGATGCACAGCAGCAACCTGTGGTATTACCAACAGCACTATTGTTAAAACCATTAGAAAAAGGCAAAAAACATCAATGGATTGAGCAAGGCGGAAAGCACGTTTTAAGTGAAGAAAGTCAAAAACAAGTGTTGAAAGACTGGAATGATACAGGTGACTTTTCTGGCTTTGATATGACGCAAAATGAAGCCTGTAAATTGCATCAAGATTGGCAATTTATTTTGCAAGAGCAAGATGCAACCGCATTATTGCAATATGCCTGTGATCGTTATGCTTATGATTTATATCAACCCATTTTTGACTATGTAAGCGTGGAGTAAGGCATGAGTTCTCAATTTCCAGTGTCTTATCAACCCATTCGTGATATTCAATTTGAAGGTTTACATCTCATTGAAGCATCGGCGGGTACAGGAAAAACTTACACACTTTCGAGTTTAATGGTGCGGATTTTTCTCGAAAAATATTTACCCAATCAAGTGATTGCGACTACCTTTACCCGTGCCGCAGCTGCCGAGTTAAAAAGTCGTATTCGTTTACGTTTGGTTGAAATTCAGCAATTTTTAGAGCCGTTACGCAGCGTATTGGAAGCAGATATTCACAAAATTGCAGCGCAAGAATCGGATCCGCTTAAACAACATCTACTACAAAATTTTGCGCCTCGTATTGCCTATGCGTGCGAACGCTTGAAATTAGTCATTGATCAGTTAGATGAATTATTTGTTGGAACATTGGACAGTTTTAGCCAAAAATTATTACGCGAGTTTGCCTTTGAAAGTGGCAAAATTGAACGTGCTCAAATTACCGATGATGCCAAAAGTTATACCCGCCAACTGATTCATGATGTATTGCGAGAATGGATTCAAGCACAACCTCAGCAAATCATTGATGCCCTCTATATCGTGGGTGGCTTAAAAGGTGTCGATCATTTTGTCGGGATGGTGGAAAGTGCCCTCAATTTTAGTTCAGCGCAATTTAAATTGCCTGAAATGCCAAAGACTGAACTGTCGCAACTGCAACAATGGCAACAGCAAGCACGGAAGATTGAACTGATTGAATTAGCTCAATATTTCGAGCTAGATGGTATGTATTATTCATATATTAGTGGAACATATTTTAAAAAAGATGCGTTCTATTATTTGTTTAGCGAAGCATTGCCTCAACTATTAACTGGCTTAGAAAATACCGACAATGTGCAAATTTTCGATGCACATTTTGCCGATGCACGTAAAGCTGCGTTTAATTTCTTAGACAAATTAGACAGCCAAAAGATTTTCAAGAAATGCCCTGCCAATATTGCTGAAGATTTTTATCAGCATCCGACAGTGCTGCAATTACAATCATTGCTCCACGCCATACTGCAAGCTCAGCAGCAATTTGAACAATTACAGGCTTATTTAAAAGCGTATGTTTGTATTGAGGTCAAAAAGCGATTACCGCAACTGCTACAACAAAAAGGTGAAACGACTTTTTCGCAGCAAATCAAAACCTTATCAGATTCTTTAAAAGGTGAGCAAGGACAACGCTTTGCCGTGTTTATCCAAACCCGTTATCCCTTGATATTGGTGGATGAATTTCAGGATACCAACCAAGATCAAGATGATATGTTGGCGAGTATTTGGCGACATCCGCAACGCTACCAAAAAGGTTGCATGATTATGGTTGGCGACCGTAAACAAGCAATTTATGGTTTCCGTGGTGGCGATATGCTGACCTTTCTCAATGCTTATCAAGATATTATGGCGAAGCAAGGGCGTGAATATCAGTTGGTTCATAACCACCGTTCAGTGAAAGAACTGGTCGAAGTGGTTGATGTGTTGTTTAAACGGCAAATGGATTTTGGCGAACAGGTCATTTATGAACCAATTCAAGCGGGGTCACGTCCGCATCCAGCCTTAATTGACCAAGCACAGTTGAATCCTAAGCCTTTACGATGGCTACAACTTCAAGAGGGTTATGATCAAGCAACGCAAGTGGCATGGCAAATTCAACATCTATTGAATCAATCACAAAAACAACAGTTATATTTAGATGGTGAACAGCGTATTGCGATTGGTGAAGACGATATTGCCATCTTATCTCGGAGCCATCGCCAACTAGATGAAGTGCAATATGTATTGCAACGATTGGGGGTTCGTGTCAATCGACCATCGAAACGCAGCGTATTCGATTCGAGCGTGGCACGAGATGTCGGCGCACTGTTTACGGCGTTGATCCATCCTTTTGATGAAGCAAAAGTAAAACGCGTTTTACTCAGTCACTTGTTCGGCTTCGATTTAGCACGACTGATTGCGTTAGAGCAAAGTCCTGAAGGACTGAGCGATTATATGCAAAAGTTCGACGACATTCGTGAAATGTGGCAGAACCAAGGCTTTTTGGTGGCTTGGCAACGGTGTTTAAATCAGTTTGGTATTTGGCAGCAATTGGTTGCCACGCAGAGTAAAGACAATGAGCGAGCGGTGGTGAATTTACGTCATCTGAGCGATCTTTTGAGTCAGCACAGCGAGCAATTACAAGGGATACAAAACTTATATCATTGGTATTTAAAACAATTGCATTCGCCAAGTGACCGCGAATGGGAACTGGAACATAAGCTGTCGAGTGAGGCGGGCGTGCAGTTGATGACTATTCATCAATCTAAAGGCTTGGAATTTAAAATTGTATTTTTATTGGGGGCGAATAAGCCATTTTCTGAAAAGTATAAAACCTTAAATTTTTCCACCGATGAAATTCAGTTACCAGAAACGGGTCAAATTCGCACGCAGCGTGTGGTTGAAGTGGTCGATAAAAATCTACAACAAGAGGTGATTGATCAACATCAACAACGTGCTTTAGCTGAGCAAAACCGTTTGTGGTATGTGGCTTTGACGCGTGCCAGTCATCGTGTTTATGCGGTGTTTGAACCTGAAAAAGGCGAGAAAAAGGGATGTTCTGGTTTGGCATTTTGGAAGAATCAAACGCCCGCTTTTCAGCACACACATAGTGTGGAAGAGACTTTAATTACAGACCAGCCAAAAATTTTAAATCGTCCGCAGTCGCAACAAAAACTTGAATTATCAGCACAACCTTTCCCAACGCAACGCTTTTATGCACGAGCTAAAACCAGTTTTAGTTATTTAGCGCAGCATTTAAAACATAAAGCGAATCGGACTGACCATTTAGCCAATATGACGCAGGACTTAGAACAGGCGGAAGATGAGCTCAATCTACAAGCTGTAGAAAATGAACAAACGGTACAACCGATTGCTTGGATTAAACAATATTTTCCGAAAGGCGCATTAGCTGGGAATTTTCTGCATGAAGTTGTAGAACAGATTGATTTTCAACGTCCAGACACATGGATTGAAGAAATTCGCCGTCGCTTTAAAAATACCTATCAAAGTCTATGGCTAGATTTATTGGCTCAATATCAAGCGGATTTTCCAGACAAGGAAGACGCTGAACAGCAGTTGTATCCATGGATTTCGGCATGGCTAGGTGAGGTCATTTCGACACCACTCAATCAAAATTTCCAGTTAAAACAATTATTGCATGGACAATATTTATCCGAATGCCCGTTTTATTTAGCCTTGTCAGATCGTGTGTTGGCGATGCAACGAGTGCAGCAATTATTTGCAGAATACGGTATCGAAATGCCTGAATTTATTGATGCTAAATCAGCTCGTTATTTAAATGGTTCAATTGATTTGGTCTACTTCGATGGTGAGCGTTACCATATTGCCGACTATAAAAGTAATTATTTGGGTGCAGATCAAAGTCATTATCAAGCAACTGAAATTGCTGAAAGTATGTCTTTATCCAGTTATTGGTTGCAGGCGGCGTTATATTTGGTCGCGTTGCATCGTTATTTAGCAGTGAAATTGCAGAATTACGATATTCAACAGCATTTGGGCGGTGCAAGTTATTTATATTTGCGTGGAATGAATGCTGAGCCAAATCAAGGCTATTTTTATTGGAAACCTGAGGATGAGTTTATCTTACGTTTAGATGCGATCTTGGGGTATTTTTCTGAGGATAAATTATCAGAAATAATGTAGATAAAACAAATTAATTTAAATTAAACAAAATCTTATCATGAGGATAAGTGTGTTTATAACCTTGTGGACAAGCGTGTGAGTAACTCAGTGGATAGTTCTGTGAGCCAAAAAAAGAATCAACAGTCTGAACAGATGGATTGGTTAAATAGCTGGAGTGCTTATTTGACGCAGCCGCCATTTTCGCATTCGTCGCAACCCGAATGTGCCACACAAATTTTACAACAGCTCGTTCAAGCCAGCTTGCAAGGCGATAGTTGTATCGAATTCGACCCAACACAACTTGAAGCACTAGGCGATCTGGTTGTGAGTAGTGACGTC
>DAOMAH010000018.1:0-13874 GCA_035426725.1 Acinetobacter sp. | reverse complement strand
CGCATCCATTTGGCAATCAAAATCGTGACAAAAGCTGCACAGCAAGTCAAAACCAAATATTCAGGATGTTTCACCCAAGTCAGCGGATAATGCCCTAACAATACATCCCGAACCGAACCACCACCCAAAGCCGTGACACAGGCGATCAGCACCACCCCAAACCAGTCCATACTACGTCGACCTGCCGACAATGCACCTGTCATCGCTTCCGCAGTAATGGCAATAATATAAATCACGGTGAGTAGCATCTGCCGATATCCTTCAAACAGGCATCAAAGTATTGCTATTTTAAGACAAACTTAGAGGTAGGGGGCACAACATTGTTTAAATTTTTTCCCTGAACCACAAATACACGGTTGTTTCATGGTAATGGTCATCTCCAACGTAGGATCAAGGAAATACCAACGCTGTTGATGCAGAACAAAATGTGAAATTTCATGGTGAATCTGTGCCTGCGTTCCATCATGATAATGTGCTTTAAACTCAACCAATGCATGGGTTTTATCCAGTTTAGGCTGATGCTGAATCACTTCTAATTTCAGCCATTGATTGGACTTGCTCCAATCGGCGATGGCAACACGGTCTAAAAAAGGATGCTGACCGACTGCCGTAGTATTCATCAGATAATCAATCTGCTGCAAGGCAAAAGCACTGTAGCGAGAACGCATTAACTGCGCTGCATCTTGAGCGAACTGTTTTTGTTCGTGCAACGGTTGACAGCAACTTGCATATTGCCCTTGTCCGCAAGGACATTGCGAGGATGACATGGTTTATTTCTCAGAAAATACAGATTGAATTCAACATAAACTCTCACCTTTACATGATACTCGGGAATGTCGTTCACAACCTGCTCAGTCTAAGCAAGATAGCGTTTTTGCGATGTAATCAGATACGTATAAAAAGTGAACAGGTTTTGTGAATCTTGCGCTGCTATAACCACAGCTCAGGTTTTGCCTACTTTTGCCGAAACAAAAGTAGGTCGAACCGAAGGTTTAATCTTGAATTCGATGAGCGCCTATCATGACTCCGTCAAGAATATATCGTTATTTCTCGACAGGTTCATCTTTGGCAATAATACGAACTTTCTCGATTTTGTGCCCATCCATCGTCACCACTTCAAAATGATGACCATCGACATCTACCATATCGCCATTCTCAGGCAATCGCCCAAGATGGAATAAGATATAGCCCGATAAAGTTGAGTATTCTTCACTTTCATCGACCAAATCTTTTGCTAAAAGCAAAGACACATGGCGGATGTCAGTTGAACCATCTAACAACATTGAACCGTCTTCTAAACTTGTCGCAGCTGCTTCTAGTTCATCTTCATCAGGGAATTCGCCTGCAATAGCTTCGAGCATATCAATCGGCGTAGCAATCCCCTCAATCGAACCATATTCATTCAAAACGATTGCGATTTGCAACGGCGCTTGACGTAACTGTTCCATCACCATGAGGACTTGCGCATTTTCATGCACAATCACTGGTTCACGTAAATGTTTACTGAAATCAATCGCCCCCGTTTCAATATATTCGTTCAGGACTTTATGGGTCAGTACGACCCCTTCGATATTATCCAGTTCTCCACGAGCAATGATCAAACGTGAATGGGTCATCCCCATTAAGCGTTGTTTAAGTTCTTCAGGTTCAGCCTCGACATCTAACCATTCCAATTCTGGACGTGGCGTCATCACCGACTTCACTGGACGCTCAGATAGACCTAAAACGCCCTGCACCAAAACGCTGTGATACACACCGTTGTCTTCATCAAACACTTCTTTGGCATAGGCTTGGGTTGCTAGCACATTTTCCGCATTTGAATTTTGCTCCGTGCTATTGCCTTTGCTTCCCAGCATACGCAATACAGCCGATGCGGTGCGGTAACGTAAGTCTGTGGTGGTGACGAGCTTCTCTTGGTTACGGCGCATGGTTTGATTGATCATCTCAACCAATACCGAGAAACCAATCGCAGCGTATAAGTATCCTTTCGGAATATGGAAACCAAAGCCTTCAACGACCAATGAGAAACCAATCATCATCAAGAAGCCAAGACACAGAATCACCACGGTTGGATGCTTATTCACGAAGTCCATAAGTGGTTTTGCGGCAAGCAACATAATCCCGACAGCAATAATCATCGCGAGCATCATGACACTTTGATGCTTCACCATCCCAACAGCCGTAATGACACTGTCTAAAGAAAAGACCGCATCCAAAACTACAATCTGAACAATCACCATCCAGAAAGTCGCATGTACAGGATTTTCTTCTTTCAGTGTTTGCTTACCTTCAATCCGCTCGTGCAGTTCCATCGTTCCTTTAAACAACAGGAACACACCACCAAATAGCAGAATCAGATCTCGACCTGAGAAAGGATGATCGAACACATGAAAGAACGGTTCAGTTAATGTGACCACCCACGCAATGGCAGCCAGCAATCCTAATCGCATGGCCAAAGCGAGAATCAAACCAACTTTACGCGCAGTATCACGTTGTTCTGGCGGTAATTTTTCTGCCAAAATCGCAATAAATACAAGGTTATCAATCCCGAGTACAATCTCGAGCACCACCAATGTTGCTAAGCCGACCCATGCCGCAGGGTCAGACATCCATTCCAGAATCATTGGTGTGACTCCTGTGCAAAATCAGCAATAGTATGATGCGGTTGGACATTGAAAAGATCGGCGTAAATAGCCAAAGCATTTTTTTTAGAATAAAAGAACAAGACGGAGCGACAACAACCACTACTCATAGAGGGACATAAACTAATAACAGGACTTTTAGTATAGGCAAGATTTCGGTGAAATTCATCATTTTTATGTAGATGATTTTTTTCAATTCATTTCTAAAATTGCTCAAAATGTAAGGTGATGAAAAGATGCATCAAACTGTCATTAAGCTGATTTAGCCTAGACAAGCACATTAAAAATGATAAGGTGAAAATAAACAGAATGAACAGTGTATTGAGCATGTCAGAAATTAAAACGAATAACCTCCCCAAAACCACACAAACCTTGATTGCACTCTATTGCGGTTCGCGTAGTGGCAATAACCCAATTTATTTAGAAAAAGCCATTGAACTGGCGCAACAACTTGCACAGCAGAACTTTGGCGTTGTCTACGGCGGTGCAAGTATTGGGCTGATGGGAAAAATAGCGGATACAGCTTTAGCACATGGTAGCGAAGTGGTCGGTGTGATTCCTGAATTTATGTTGGACTATGAAATTGCCAATAGCCAGTTGACCGAGCTGCATATAGTACCCAGCATGCATGAGCGCAAAGCCTTAATGGCAGATCGAGCCAGTGCATTTATTGCCTTAGCCGGTGGATTGGGAACCTTTGAAGAAATTTTAGAAATTGCCACATGGGGACAGCTCAATCAGCACCAAAAACCAATCATTATTTATAATGTGAATCGTTTTTACGACCCTTTAATTGCGCAACTCGATTTGGCTGTGACCGAAGGATTTTTACCACCGCAGCATCGCGCCAAAGTAATTGTGTGTGAAACGCCAGAACAGATTTTTAATGTCATTCGGAATCTCAATAGTCCGCAACATATCGAAATTTAGTCGAATCGAGATTCAATAATCAATAAAAAGTCGGCAGCACATTCATGCTCCCGACTTTTATTTTTGCACAATGCTATTTATTTCAGTTTGATTTTCAAAACCGCCGTCGTGCCGCTCACTTCATTCCCGACAATAAGCAGTGGTGTTTTGCCATCTGGTGCATCTTTGGCAGGGATAAACACCAAGCCTTCAGGGCCAAGATCACCGAGTGCTGAACCTCGACCTGCTGCAAACTCCGTTTCAGGATCTTTGGTAAATTCCTCACGTGTGTTCAGATAGTCTTGGAAGATCGGTTTTGTAGGATCAGTAATGTCATAGACCATCACACCACCTGTACGTTCTAGACCGATAAAAGCAAAAACTTTCTTGCCGATATGACCAATCGCCACGCCTTCAGGTTCTGGGCCTTTGGCGTCTGAACGTGAATCAAAGGCATTGCCTTCATCATGTCCCGTATTAAAGAAATCTTTGGCATTGATGTTGCGATTTTTACCAAATTTAGCAAGATCACTGGCTAGATATTTTTCAAAGGCATCGCCTGAATCCCACACCAACACACCATTTTCATCTCGAATTGAGAATGAGCGCGCACCATAAGAGTAGAGATTTTTATACATTAAGCGATTACCTGTTGGGTCTTTATCGCCGCTTGCGTTGTACATGACTGGCGCACCAGTGGCATCCGTTTCATAACCCATCGTCCAAGAGATGTTTAAACGCCCTAAAACATCATCATTACGGCAGTTTCCGACTTTGCCTTTTTCAGCACCACACCATGCGAAGTTGATTGGGTCAAGTAGCGCACCTGCGGCAAGGTCACGTAATTGGGGCGGCAAGTCATCTTTGGCACGACGGTCAAAGCCATCCTTATGCGCTAAATGTTTGACACGGAATTCTTCCACAAAGCCTTTGCTGCGATCACCATTCCAATATGCATCATCACCTTCTCCCCATGCACGTGAATCGCCTTCGTTCGCCGTCACCAAATAGGTTTTTCCATCCGCTGCTTTATAGCTGCTGATTGAGTCAGGCAAATACATGCCATACACGCCTGGCTGCGTTTTAATATCAATGCCTTTTGGATCGTCGTTGGCATCTATACCATTACCCGCTGCGCCATAATTTTTGTAGCCCAATGGCAACACATCAAGAACTTTAGCCGTAGCAAGGTCAATTTTCGCTAAAGCATTATTTTCCTGCAAAGTGACCCATGCGGTTTTATTATCGGCAGAAACAGTAATATATTCAGGCTCAAAGTCTTTGGCGGCAGTGGTCAAATTATTCGCAGCATAGGCTTTGGTATTGTCTTTTGGCCCGTAAATGCGCACGCCATTGGCACGTAATTCAGCTTCTTTGCCATTAAATGCTCTGAAATCTGCGCTTTTAACTACAGGTTTGCTGATGTCACGGATGTCAATAATACTGACTGTACCTTCTGGATCAATACTGTAGTCTTCGTTTGGCTCGCCCTCATTGGCAACCAATACGGTTTTTCCATCAGGACTAAACACCACGTTGTCAGGCAATGCGCCAATCGCAAGAGGTGCTGTAACTGGTTTAGTAATGTCATTGGCTTTGTACAAAACGACCCAGCCGTTATCGGTTTTATTTGCAGCTTGTACAGCCAAGGCGACTATGCCATTTTTTACTGCAACGCTATTAATCTCTGAACCTGCAAACAGGGTACGGGTGCTAATTTCGCCAATTTGTTTTGGATTTTCAGGATTTGATACATCGAGAACTTCAACTGCGCCTTTTTTCGCATTCACAATAAATGCACGCTTCGTTGCCGCATCATAGGCAGGAATTTCGGATGCGCCCTCATTAAACACGCCTGTTTCATAACGGCTTACATATTCAAGTCCAATACTGGCAGGGGTCGCTTCCTCAACAGGCTTTACTTGATCATTGGTGTTGTCATCATTACACGCCACTAATCCCACAGACAACAATGCAGTCATCAAAACTGATAATTTCAATTTCATACCTTCATTTCTCTCAATTCTATTTTGTTGAACTAATTTAAAAGTTTGAGATTCAAATTCGATGACACATTGATGGCAATTCCATGACAGCTCTTTGACAATTTGGCTGTTTATTTAGGAGCTAATTCTATTAAACTAAAACATCTCCCCCGTCACCTCGACTTATGACTACAGTCACGCACCAAGCAGTACAAGCTAAATTTCGTTGGTTGGTTTTACTGGTGTCAATTGGCTTTTTTATGCAAGCCTTGGACACCACTATCGTCAATACGGCAATTCCTGCGATGGCGATTCAACTCAATGAAAATCCATTACAAATGCATGGGGTGATTATTGCTTACGTGCTGTCGGTCGCTGCCTTTATTCCATTAAGTGGCTGGCTAGCCGATCGCTTTGGCATCCGCAATGTGTATTTGGCAGCGATGATCATTTTTAGCTTGGCATCGCTCGGGTGCGGTCTGTCACAAAGTCTTGATCAGTTATTATTCTGTCGTGTCTTGCAAGGCATCGGCGGCGCATTATTGATGCCTGTCGGGCGTTTGGCTTTATTAAAAATTATTCCTCGCACGCAATTTCTGTCGGCAATGAGCTTAATGAGTTTGGCGGGTTTAATTGGGCCATTAATGGGGCCGACTTTAGGCGGCTGGTTAGTTGAGTTCACCACATGGCACTGGATTTTCTTAATTAATCTGCCGATGGGTGTGTTAGGCATCATCATGACACTGAAAATCATGCCCAATCACAAAGAATCCACGGTCAAATCCTTTGATTTTAGCGGCTTTGTCTTATTGATGGTTGCGATGATTGGACTGTCTTTAGGCATCGAAAATATTGCCATGCCGCAATATTCGGGTGGGGTCAGTATCAGTTTATTGCTAATCGGCAGTATGGCTGCGCTGGGATATGCATATCATGCACATATCCATCAAAATGCGCTGTTTCATGGGCGTTTATTTCGCTATAAAATTTATTCCATTGGCATTTTAGGTAATTTTTTTGCTCGCTTGGGCAGCAATGCGATTCCGTTTATTTTACCGCTGATGCTGCAAGTGGCATTTGGTTTTGAGCCTTTCGTCACGGGGCTGATGATGATTCCGATGGTACTCGGCTCGTTATTTTCTAAGCCGATTATTCGCCCGATTATTCAGCGGGTTGGTTATCGACGGTTTTTACTCAGCAATACGGTTTTGGTGGGTGTTTGTATCGCCAGTTTTGCCTTGATGACAGCGGCAACACCTCTGTGGATTAAAGTGCTGCATCTATTTATTTTTGGCACATTGAATTCCCTACAATTTGTCGGCATGAATACCCTGACCTTGAAAGATTTACCGCAACACGATGCTAGCAGCGGCAATAGCTTTCTTTCGATGATTATGATGTTGTCGATGAGTATCGGCGTGGCATTGGCAGGGACGCTGATTAATGTGTTTGAGCAATATTTTGCAACGGCTTCGATGAGCATTGCTTTTCATCGCACGCTGTTTATACTCGGCTGTATCAATATCATCACCGCACTGATCTTTTGGCAAATACCAAAAGAAACCCAAGACTGAGTTGCATAGCATCGAGGTCAGAATCACGTTATGATGATCTTTTTTAAAATCATTCATCACCTTGATATGCCGAAGCCTAAACTGCGATTTTCAGCGAAAAAATACCCCACTTATCTCAGTTTTGCCATGTCACTTATGTTGGGCATTTTGAGCTATTTCGGTGTGTTTTATCAGCAAAAAGCGTCGGCGCAGGATTATGCGATTCGCGGCTTTGATGTGTCGCATCATCAAGGCGAGATTAACTGGAAAAAAATCTCTCCGTTGCAATATCAATTTGTTTATCTAAAAGCCACCGAAGGCGGCGATTTCAAAGATCGGAATTTTCAAGAAAATTGGCTCAAAGCACGCGAACAAGGCTTGCATGTCGGCGCTTATCATTTCTATCGTTTATGTCGTGACGGTACGGTACAGGCCGAGAATTTTATTGCCACTGTGCCGAAAAAAGTCGACGCGCTGCCGCCTGTGATTGATCTGGAATATGACACCAACTGCATCAATACCTACACCAAAGAGCAGTTACTCCACGAAATTCAGGTCATACATGATCGTTTGCAGCAACACTATGGCAAACAACCGATTTTCTATATTTCCAAACAGTTTTATCATATTGTGCTGATGGGCAATTTTGCGCAAACGCCGTTATGGGTCAGAGATTATGACGGCAAACCTGAACTGAAAGATGCTCGCCCTTGGTTATTTTGGCAACATAGTCAAACAGGTCACATCGACGGCATTCCCAAAGCGGTGGATTTAAATGTCTATGCTGAATCACCGAAGGAATGGCGGATTTTTCTGAAACAACAAGGCATTGCCGATGCCCCATGAGCTACGCAAAATCATTCATATCGACATGGATGCATTTTTTGCGTCGGTCGAACTCAGAGAACGTCCTGAACTGAAAGATTTACCTGTGGTGATTTCTTCACATCATCCACGCGCGGTGATCGCAGCGGCATCTTATCCTGCGCGCAAGTTTGGTTTGCGTTCTGCCATGTCGATGGGACAAGCCAAAAAACTCTGTCCCATAGTCATTGTGATTGAACCGAATTTTGATAAATACCGTGAAGTTTCAGCACAAATCCATCATATTTTTCAGCAATATACCTCGCTGATAGAACCCTTGTCTTTAGATGAAGCCTTTCTTGATGTCACAGAAAATCTCAAGCAGATTCCCAGTGCCACCGAAGTCGCAAACCAAATCCGAGCGGATATTTTTGCGACCACAGGATTAACCGCTTCGGCAGGCGTTGCGCCGAATAAGTTTTTGGCAAAAATTGCCTCGGATTGGAATAAACCGAATGGCTTATTTGTGATTAAGCCGCATCAAGTGATGGCTTTTATTCAAGACCTCGCCCTGAGTAAAATACCCGGGGTCGGCAAAGTCACTCAAGAAAAATTGAGTCAATTAAATTTGCATAGTTTGGGCGATCTGCAACAGATTGAAGAAAATATCTTGATTCATCATTTCGGCAAATACGGCAAACAACTCTATCTCTATGCGCAAGGGATTGATCATCGTCCTATTAAAGCTGAACGAGAGCGGCAACAAATCTCGAAAGAAATCACCTTTGATGATGATTACACTTTTGAGCAATGTCACGCTGCATGGCAACCTTTAGCTGAACAGGTGTGGCGTAGTCTGAATAAAAAGCAACTCAGCGCACGTGGGGTTAGCGTCAAACTGAAATTGAAAAATTTTCAAGTATTACAACACAGTAAAAGTTTTAAACACACCCTGCAAAGCCAGCAAGAGCTGTGGCAAGCTGTGTTGCAATTGCTTCAAGAAATGCATATTGCCGCCGAGCTTCAATTCCGCTTAGTCGGGGTCGGGGTCTATCAATTACAACCGAATCAGCCTGAGCCACAACTGAGTCTGTGGTAGTGTCATTTTTTATACAAAAAATGCGTTAGAGCTAAATTTATGTTTGCATTTTATCTGCATTTCAGTACTCTAGCAGCGCAGTCACATTATCCATGTGGCGTGCCGATGCTAAAGAAATCCTCGCTATTAGCTTCTGCTCCTGTGATTGGCATGACGATCAAATCGGAAGATTACAGGACTCTTCTTTTGTGCTTTTTATTTTCTTCTAAAAATTCCAAATACGAGCTTTCTCGATTCCACTTCAGTTAAACTAACGTCATAAAATTAGAAAATTATTCATTACGACGGCGATATGAATCCAAAACAAATTCTGTGTGTTGAAGATGAAGCTGCAATTGTTCTGCCACTTCGTTATGCCTTAGAGCGTGAAGGCTGGAGCGTGAGTTGGGCAAATACAGGCACGCAAGCACTTGAATTACTCTCGCAACAAGCCTTTGATTTTATTATTTTAGATGTCGGTTTGCCTGACCTCAATGGTTTTGAAGTGTGCAAACAACTGCGTCAAAAATATCAAACACCTTTATTATTTTTAACGGCACGTGATGACGAAATTGATCGTGTCGTCGGTTTAGAAATTGGGGCAGATGATTATTGTACCAAGCCCTTTAGTGCGCGGGAAATTGTGGCAAGAATTAAAGCCATATGGCGCAGAATGGAAGTTCAGACTCAAAAAAAAGCACCGCAAAATGAAACTCCCCAAGCCGAGATCACAATTCAATCTTCGACGTGGTCGTGTAATTCACAATCTTTACAGATTCAATATCATGGGCACATATTGCAACTGACGCGTTATGAATATCGCTTGTTGTTTTTGTTAATTCAGCATCCTGAACAAGTATTTAGCCGTCAGCAATTGATGGATCATATTTGGGAACATCCTGAACATAGCTTGGAACGCACTGTCGATACACATATCAAAAGTTTAAGACAAAAACTCAAAAAAATTACGCCAAGTGATGACCCGATTCGAACGCATCGCGGCTTTGGGTATAGTTTGAAAAATAATGAATAGAGGTTAATAGATGGATAAAGCTATAAATCAAAATCAATTAAACTTATTCTTTATATGGCAACACGATAAAAAGGTCGCCTTAATCGTATTTTTATTTTTTCATATTATTTTTTTAGGCTTTTTTTTAAAAGAACACTTAACGATTACACTTGAACGTTATTATCCAATTTCTAGTAGTGTTGGTGTTTTTGTATATCACTCAGATTTTTATTTACATTGGATCATCATTCTATTTTTGGCAATATTCTTTTTATTTTGTCCAACACGAATTTTTAATAAAATTTATTTCTTTTTTTATGGCTTTGTTTATATTTACTTTTTGGTTTTTTTCTATTTTTTAATTGGTTCATTATTTGGCACATGTTTCTGTAAAGTTTATAGCGCACTAGTCATTCCAGCAAAGAAAGAAACAGCATAGATGTCCATCTTTATTCGTATTTGGTTTTTCTTTAGCTTAGTGGTGGTACTGAGCCTTAGCTTTATTGCCTACACCCTCACCCAACAAGTCAAACCCAATGTACGACAAGTGGTTGAAGATACGCTGGCTGAAAATGCCAATATCATTGCGCAACTCATTGCGGAAGATGTCCATCAACAAAAAGTGAATACCCCTGAATTTGATCAGAAGATTCAAACAGCTTTGTCACGTCAACTCGATGCGACAATTTGGCAGCATAAAAAACAGCAAATCAACCAACAACTATATATTACCGATCAACAAGGGATTGTGATTTACGATTCCGAAAGGAAAGCCGTTGGACAAGATTATTCCAAGTGGAATGATGTCTACTTAACCTTACGTGGTAAATACGGCGCACGTTCTACTGCGACTAATCCTAATAATCGAAATAGCAGTGTCATGCACATTGGCGCGCCGATTATTTATCAACAAAAATTGATCGGTGTGGTCAGTATTGGTAAACCGAATCAATCGGTACAGCCTTATATTGAACGCGCTGAACAACAACTGATTTATCAAGCACTGTGGATTGCAGCACTCAGCTTATTACTGGCGAGCATGGTGGCGTACTGGCTCAAACACAGTATTGATCGAGTACGACGTTATGCCCAAGCCCTTGCGCCAGTAAATCAAGCGCCGTTTTTCTATTCCGCCAAAGAACTGAATCAAGTGACGCAAGCATTGAGTGATATGCGGGAGAAGTTGGAAGATCGAGCCTATGTTGAAAATTATGTCAACACACTGACTCATGAACTAAAAAGCCCATTGACTGCAATTCAAGCCAGTGCTGAGTTGCTACAAGATGATTTACCCTTAGAAGATCAACAACAATTTGCAACGCATATTGTGCAACAAGGTCAGCGTCTACAATCTTTAATTGAGCGGATGCTGCTGCTGACTCGACTCGAAAAAAACCAGCATGTCTTAGAATTTCAAATGCTGGATTTGAGCACGCTGATTCAACAATGTTTCCAGCAACAACAAAGTGCATTGCAGCGTAAGAAAATACAAATAAAGTTTGATCTGCCTGAACATTGCTCTATTTACGCTGATGCATTTTGGCTCAAACAAGCGCTGAATAATCTATTGGATAATGCGAGAGACTTTTGCCCTGAACAAGGGCTAATTGCCATTCAGTTAAAAGAAAATAAAACTACTGATCGAATTGAAATCTTTTTGTTTAATGAAGCCGAGGCCATTCCTGATTATGCTTTAGCGCGTGTCTTTGACACTTATTTTTCATTACCCCGTCCGCATAATCAACAACGCAGCACAGGCATCGGGTTGAGTATCGTGCAGCAAATTATTCAGCAACATCACGGTCAGATTCGCATTCAAAATGTTGAGAAAAACTCACTCGAATTCTTGGAAAATCATGCTGCTGGCGTACTGGTCACACTGACACTTCATACAAACTTCACATAAGCTTCAAGTGGAGCTCATCCGAAGCGCATATCGAGTTGGAATAATTGTCCTATCACAATGACAATGGAATCCACCATGCGCCGTAATTTTATTAACCTCAAAATCGGAGCAATTTTGTTTCTGATTTTCATTTTCTACATCGGTCTGTTTTTTATTTCCAGCCTCGTCACCGAACGCCAAAACTATCAACAACAAGTCATCAACGACATTGCCAATGAACAAATCCGACCTCAGCAAGTCATCGCACCTTACGTAAAACTTCCTTATCAAATACTTACCACTTGTACTAATGAACAGAAGAAAACCTACGATTGTTATCAGACGCTTTTTGTGGCGATAGGCGCGGAAACAGCGGACTGGTCAGCGCAATTTGACGTTTCGGATAGCACCTATAAACGCAATATTTACAAGGCGATCAGCTATCAAAATAACATGTCAGGTAAAGGAGCTTTTAAAGCCGTCGATATTGAAGCTCAACGAAACTATCTTTGGGATCAGGCGGAAATTATTTTCCCAATTCAAGATGCGCGCGGACTGAATGCCAAGCCGATGTTTAATATTGATGGCAAAGCCTATAAGTTTGATTTTTCGGAACAAAGCCAAGGGCAACGCGGTTTTGATCTGATGCATATCACCGCGAAACAATATCCTGAGCTCATTCAAAAATTCCAACAAGGCTTTAAGTTTAATCTGCAATTCAAGCTTGAAGGACTCAGTCAATTTAGTTTTATTCCAACCAGTTATGAAATGACTTATCAAGCTAAAGGCAATTGGGGCGATGTCAAATATGATGGGCAAAGTCTGCCCTTTAAGAAGTCGAGCAAAAAACAGCAATTCGCAGCCGATTGGAAAAATATCGCCTTAGGCAAACGTAACCTAGACAGCGTTTCCATGTGTGAAAATAGCCAGTGTTTTTATGACCTATTAAATAATCAAGATGCTGCAACGATGGCATTGGCGGCGGCACGTGCTGCTGATACTGCTGCATCCTACGGTGCACCTATTGCATCCAATGTTTCAGGGATTTCGACTCAGTTCCTACAACCTGTCAATATTTATACTCAAACTGATCGCGCCATTAAATACGGCATCATGATCATGATTATTACCTTCGGTTGCTTCTTCTTATTCGAGGTTTTGAAAAGCCTGAAAATTCACCCTGTTCAATATGCTTTGGTCGCCATGGCACAAGGCGTATTCTTTGTGTTACTGCTTTCAATCAGTGAATACTATGCCTTTGCATTGGCTTATTTAGTCGCCGCATCTGCCTGTGTGGGCTTGATTACATGGTATCTCTACTTTGTGGTCAAAGGTTTTAAAGCGTCAATTCTGTTCGGCATTTTGCTCAGTGTGCTTTACGGCATGATGTATTTACTGCTGCAATCGAGCGGTAAAACCTTCCTCTTTGGTTCTATCCTTTCGTTCGTCCTCATCGCCTGTGTGATGTTCATCACCCGCCATGTCAATTGGTATCAATCTGAACCTCAAAGTAACTAATTACGATTGGGCGAAGTCTGCGCTTCGCCCAATTTTGAATTGCATCCGAATGTATAAGGAATAAAACCATGTATCAAACCAGCTATTCAGCAATTAGCCAACTGAAACAACTCTGCCCTTTGCACAGCTCCATTGCGGCGTGTTTAAACCAATTACGCCAAGCCAAAATTCAGTTTTTAAATCTCGGCAGTATTATTATTTGCCCACAACAACGCTGTATTCTATTTTTCCAACAACGCTGTCTGATGCAAATCGAAACTTTTTCCGCCTGATCAATTCAAAACCACACCGTACTAAGATCGTATCAAGTACAATTTATCCAAGTAATTTTTTGGGATAATAATCAATGACGGTACAACGACTGCATGTCACTTCACGCTATTGCGAAGTCGCCATTTCAGGCAACTTAGTGCATTTGGCAGGTCAACTCGCCGATGACACCAGCGTCGATGTGAGCGCACAGACCCAACAAACTTTAGACAATATTG
>DAOMAH010000017.1:0-14085 GCA_035426725.1 Acinetobacter sp. | reverse complement strand
GTGAAGCCACAGTCGGATTTTTCCATTTAAGCGTTTAGTTGGAAAAAGAAAGGCTGCAAATCGCAGCCTTTTCATTTGTCGCTCATTGACATCTTATGTGTCGCGTGACGCGTTAGTTATTTCTTACCAACTCAACGCGCCACCAGTCTGATAATCAGTCACACGCGTTTCAAAGAAATTCTTTTCTTTACGCAAGTCCATCATCTCAGACATCCACGCAAATGGATTGGTCACGCCTGCAAACTGCTCAGGTAAACCGAGTTGAGATAAACGACGGTTACAGATGAACTTCAAATATTCTTCCATCATGGCAGCATTCATACCCAATACACCACGCGGCATCGTGTCACGTGCATATTCGATCTCAAGCATTGTGCCTTCAAGAATCATTTGAATCACTTCTTGCTGGAATTCTGCTGTCCATAAATGCGGATTTTCAATCTTGATTTGGTTAATCATGTCGATACCAAAGTTCAAGTGCATCGATTCATCACGTAAAATGTATTGGAACTGCTCGGCAACACCATTCATTTTGTTACGACGACCCATACTCAAAATTTGAGTAAAGCCACAATAGAAGAAAATCCCTTCAAGTACACAGTAGAACGCAATCAAATTACGCAATAAACGTTGGTCGTTTTCAGGTGTGCCTGTATGGAAATTTGGATCACAAAGTGATTGCGTGTACTTCAAACCCCAAGCTGCTTTACGGGCAACACTTGGAATCTCACGGTACATATTGAAGACTTCGCCTTCCTCCATCCCTAAAGATTCGATGCAGTACTGATACGCGTGGGTGTGAATCGCTTCTTCAAAAGCTTGACGCAAAATATATTGGCGACATTCAGGGTTGGTAATGTGACGATAGATCGCCAATACTAAGTTATTCGCAACCAAAGAATCCGCTGTAGAGAAGAAACCTAAAGAACGCATGATGATGGTACGCTCATCTTCGGTTAAGCCATTCTCAGACCGCCAAAGTGCGATATCAAGGTTCATGTTGACTTCTTGTGGCATCCAGTGGTTTGCACACCCATCGAGATACTTTTGCCAAGCCCATTCATATTTAAATGGCACGAGTTGGTTTAAGTCAGCACGGCAGTTGATCATGGCTTTATCATCAACTTGAACACGCTGAGCGCCCATCTCAAGTTCTTCTAAGCCTGGTGCAACGTCTAAATTGTCTAAGGCTGCAGATGCTCGAGCCAACGAATCGGTGGGATTTGTTGATCGGACGGAATGGGTGCTAGCGGGTTGTGCAACTGCCACGCTCTGCGATGATGGCTCTGTAGGAGATACCACCTGCGTATTAACCGTTTTCTGCGATTCGATGGGCGCAGACTTGTGTTCAGGTGTAGTCGGTTTCGCTGATTCATCTTCAAAATCGTCCCAACTTAGGATAGACATTTTTAGTGCTCTCTTTGTTGTATCTAGCTATTATGGACATCTCAACAAAGATGCCTTTCAATATACGCTTAAATTGTGTAAGCAAAATTAAGTTTTTAGAATTTCAATAATCCCTAAGACTTATTTTGCTTACGTTGTTGTTTCCGTATTTTAAAAAATGCGTAAACAAGTGGAATATAAAAAACTAAAAAGGCCAAGATCAGCACAATGATACCGAACTCATAGTTCTGACTTAAATGAAACATGATCTATGCCTTAATTTATCTCATTCTCAACCTCTCCCTAACCCTCTCCTTTTAGGAGAGGGAATAGCACGAATCATATTCAGCATTTGATTCATGGGAAGTCTCCCTCCTTTTTAGGAGGGAGATTTAGAGGGAGGTCTTATAAGCGTTTAGTATTACTGACACGCTTCGCAATCAGGATTATCAATCGAGCACGCCAATGGTACAGGTGCTGCTTGAGCAAAATCATCTTCTTCAGCAGTAATCTCTACTGGTAATTCCTGAGCAATCGCCGCAACAGGTGCTGCTGCAATTGTTGCAGGTTTCACCGCATTGAGTGCGCCTGTATTAATGGTTGATTTCTCAGCAGACGTTGCACCTAAAGCACGTAGGTAATAAGTGGTTTTCAAACCACGTAACCATGCCATTTTATAGGTGATGTCCAACTTCTTACCGTTTGCACCCGCAATATACAGGTTCAATGACTGTGCTTGATCAATCCATTTTTGACGGCGAGATGCAGCATCCACAATCCAACGTGTATCGATTTCAAATGCAGTGGCGAAGATCGCTTTTAATTCTTCAGGAATACGCGCAATCTTTTGCACTGAACCTTCGAAATGTTTCAAGTCATTGACCATCACCGTATCCCAAAGACCACGTTCTTTTAACGCATGCACGAGGTAAGGGTTAATCACCGTGAACTCACCAGACAAGTTAGATTTCACATACAAGTTTTGGAAAGTTGGCTCAATCGACTGAGACACACCACAAATATTTGAAATGGTTGCTGTTGGTGCAATTGCCATCACATTTGAGTTACGCATACCATCTTTTTGAACTTTGGCACGCAAAGTATCCCAGTCCAAACGCTGTGTACGATCGACCTCAAACATACGTTCTGGGCGAGTTTTGGCAACCAACTCTAAAGAGTCGAGTGGCAAAATTCCTTGATCCCACAATGAACCTTTGAAGGTTTCATAAGCACCACGTTCTAGCGCAAGGTCACTTGAGGTTTGAATCGCGTAGTAACTAATGACTTCCATGGATTCATCGGCAAAATCGACTGCTGCATCTGAACCGTAAGCAATGCCCATTTCATAGAGTGCATCTTGGAAACCCATGATACCCATACCGACTGGACGGTGTTTTAAGTTCGAGTTTTTCGCTTGTGGAACAGCATAGTAGTTAATGTCGATCACGTTATCGAGCATGCGTACCGCTGTTTTAATGGTGCGAGCCAATTTTTCACGGTCAAGTACACCGCCTTTCACGTGTTCAACTAGGTTGATTGAACCTAAGTTACACACTGCAATTTCATCGGCATTGGTATTGAGGGTAATTTCAGTACACAAGTTTGATGAATGCACCACGCCCACATGTTGTTGTGGTGAACGTAAGTTACACACGTCTTTGAACGTAATCCACGGATGACCTGTTTCAAACAACATCGAAAGCATTTTGCGCCATAAATCTTTAGCACGTACTTTCTTGTGTAACATGTTGCTTTGTTTCGCAATTGTTTCGTAATGCGCATAACGTTCAGAAAATTCAGCGCCAATTAAATCATGCAAATCTGGTACTTCAGACGGGGTGAACAGTGTCCATTCACCATCTTCAAACACACGTTGCATGAATAAATCTGGCACCCAGTTCGCCGTGTTCATGTCATGGGTACGACGACGGTCATCACCTGTGTTTTTACGCAATTCGAGGAATTCTTCAATATCCAAGTGCCACGTTTCAAGGTAGGCACACACTGCACCTTTACGTTTACCACCTTGGTTTACCGCAACAGCCGTATCGTTCGCAACTTTTAGGAACGGTACCACACCTTGTGATTTACCATTGGTGCCTTTGATATACGAGTTCAACGCACGAACAGGTGTCCAGTCATTGCCTAAGCCGCCTGCCCATTTAGACAGCATCGCGTTATCACGCATTGCCCCATAAATGTCGTATAGGTCATCGCCAATCGTGGTTAAGTAGCAGCTTGATAACTGTGGACGTAATGTTCCAGAGTTAAACAGGGTCGGCGTAGAAGCCATATAGTCGAAGCTTGACAATAAGTTGTAGAACTCAATTGCGCGGTCTTCTTTATTCGCTTCATGAAGCGAAAGACCCATCGACACACGCATAAAGAATAATTGTGGTAATTCAAAACGTACGTCATTTGAATGAATGAAGTAACGGTCGAATAAAGTCTGCAAACCTAAATAAGTAAATTGGTTTGAACGTTCTGGTTGAATTGCTGCGGCTAATTTCGCAAGGTCAAAATTCAACAAGTCCGCAGAAAGTAGATCAAGCTCAATCCCTTTCTTCAGGAAAGTTTCTAAAGCATCATTTTCTAAAGTATCGCTTGCTAATCCTAAGAACGCTAAGCCAGTCGTAACCAATTCGTTACGCAATAAACGCGCAGTCACGTACGTGTAGTTCGGTTCTTGCTCAATACGGGTACGGGTTGCCATCATAATGGTGGTAGCAACATCGCTTTCTTTCACACCGTTATATAAGTTCTTAACGGTTTCATCGACAATTGCCTGAACATCAATGCCTTCTAAACCTTGACTTGCAGTTTCAATTTCAGTGGTCAGTGCATCTAAGTCCAACGGTTGGAGTTGACCTTTTGCATCGATAATTTGCAAAGTCGGATGATGATTTGCACCTGCTTGATGACGCGCGGTTGCACGCTGATCACGATAAATCACGTAAGCACGCGCCACTTTTTGCTCGCCAGTACGCATCAAGGACAATTCAACTTGGTCTTGAATTTCTTCAATATGAATCGTGCCACCTGACGGTAAACGGCGATTAAAGGTGTTGAGTACCATCTCAGTCAATTGAGTGATACGGTCGTGGATACGACTAGAATCCGCGCCTTGCTGACCTTCAACAGCTAAAAACGCTTTTCCGATGGCGACCGAAATTTTTTCAGCATTAAACGACGCGATTTCGCCAGTGCGCTTAATGACCTGAATTTGACCAGGAGTTGAGGTGATGATGCCCATGTCAGCATAGCTCCATTATCATCTATATTTTTATGTATAAACCGTTTAATCGAGCAAAAAACATGCCGCGATGTTTGAGGGATAAACACAATACTTAGTGGTTATAGTTTGGTTTCAACACAAGATACGGTATTTTTAACAGCAGATCAATCCTTGACTTTTTAGTAAAGTTTTTTTCATCTTTTAACTGCTGTATTCACAATCACATAGCATAACAAAGCCCTGAAAAAAGCCGTAGAGATAACTCTGTGGATAAGTCAAAAACAAACACTTAAAATCATGCAGGGCAGATTTGAAATAAATTGTTAAACTTTGGCACAAAATTTATACCCAACATTCATCATGTCTAAAAAAGATCCTGCTTTATGAAAAAGATATTAAAATTCATATCTTTAATAAAAACATAACAAAAATGGGTAGCCGTGTATCAGTTTGGTGAACAGGGTCTTGTTTACAATGTAAACGTGTGTATATTGCAATTCATGAACCAATGTATCTGTCAGATTTTAAAGATAGATTCACTTAAATTGCAGAGGCAAGACCATGAGCCAAGACGATAAATTACCGAAGATTTTGATTGTTGAAGATGATGAGCGTTTAGCGCGTTTAACCCAAGAATATTTAATCCGTAATGGATTGGAAGTTGGGGTGGAAACAGACGGTAATCGTGCCATTCGTCGCATTATTAGTGAACAACCCGATATGGTTGTGTTGGATGTGATGTTACCGGGGGCGGATGGTTTGACCGTTTGTCGAGAAGTTCGTCCACATTATCATCAACCGATTTTAATGCTAACAGCGCGTACTGAAGATATGGATCAGGTGCTTGGTTTGGAAATGGGCGCAGACGATTATGTCGCAAAGCCAGTTCAACCACGTGTATTGCTGGCGCGTATTCGTGCTTTATTACGCCGTACTGATAAAACTGTTGAAGACGAAGTTGCACAACGTATCGAATTTGATGACTTAGTTATTGATAACGGTGGTCGCTCAGTGACTTTAGATGGTGAATTAGTTGACTTCACCAGTGCTGAATATGACCTGTTATGGTTATTAGCTTCAAATGCAGGTCGCATTTTATCTCGTGAAGATATTTTTGAACGCTTACGTGGTATTGAATATGACGGTCAAGACCGTTCAATTGATGTGCGTATTTCGCGTATTCGTCCAAAAATTGGTGATGATCCCGAAAATCCAAAACGTATTAAAACAGTTCGTAGTAAAGGCTATTTATTTGTGAAAGAAACCAACGGGATGTAATAGAACGCTTGCAAAATAATTCATTACGCCTTTTTTCACCTTGAATAAAAAGGTAGATAAAGGCGTTTTGCAAGGCGTCTCATTTTCTCTTGCTTTAAATTAGCTTGGAATGCTTTTCCTTATGGTGAGTCGAGTACTAAAAAACAGCATATTCTTGCGCATTTATGCGGGATTAATTGTTTGGGTGGTTGTGGTTGCATCGTTTTGTTATCTACTGGTGCAAATCATTAACTACCAACGCGCGCAAGAATATCGTGAATCTCTCACCGATGGGATTTCCTATGTCATTAGTGAGGGTGTGGCTCGCCAACCTCAGAAGCAACAAAAACTCGATTGGATTTCCGACGCATCTGATTTGCTCGAATTACCAATTTTTTATGTCGATGCAAACCGTGTTGAATTGTCTCGCACAGAAAAGAAACGTATTGCTGAACAAAAGTCGGTGGTTCGTTACGATGCCAATAAAGGCATTGGTTATATGATTATTGGCTTGCGAGGTGATACTGAGCATTTCCTTTATATTAAGGTTGATAAAATTGGCGAACGCCAAATGAAAGCCTTACCGATTTTTGTTTTGGATTATTTGATTTTTTATCCAGGTCAAGAGCGCGAATACTTAGAAAAAATTAAAAAGCATTTTTATTATCCAATTGATATTTCAGACATCAAAGACATCAATTTAGATTCAGAACAGATTGGTCGTTTGCGTCAAGATCAAAGTGTGTTGTTGTATCGTGACAGCGCCTCTATTCGCGGTACGACCATCTCCATTGTTTCACCGATGCCAAATCATCCAGCACAGGTCTTGGTGCTCGGACCCGTTCCAATGTTCAACTGGATGCCATTTCAGTTGTCTGCAGGGATTACTTTATTTAGCTTGTTTTTGCTGAGTTTAGGGGTTTATGGGCTGATCTTACCTTTAGAGCGAAAAATCCGTCAGGTACGTTATGCATTAAATAAAATGAAGTCAGGAGATTTGTCATTACGCGTACCGATTGAGGGCAGCGATGAAATGGCAAACTTAGCGTCAAGTTATAACAACATGTCAGATCATATTCAGCGGTTAATTGAAGCACAGCGAGAGTTGATGCGTGCCGTATCGCATGAGTTAAGAACGCCTGTGGCTCGAATTCGTTTCGGTATGGAAATGCTGGCAGAAGAAGATGATTACAATTATCGAATTCAGCAAGTCGACATGATTGATAAAGATATTGAAGCCTTAAATACGCTGATTGATGAGATTATGACCTATGCCAAATTGGAGCAGGGTACGCCATCCTTAGACTTTGAAGAAATCGTCTTGGTTGATGTACTTGATCAAGTTGTGGTGGAAACTGAAGCGTTAAAAACGAAAAAACAAATTGAGTTGCTCGCGCCTTCGGCTATTTTTAAAGTCGATGCAGAGCGCCGCTACTTACACCGTGTAGTGCAGAATCTTGTCGGTAATGCAGTGCGTTATTGTGATCAGAAAGTGCGCATTAGTAGTGGTGTAGGGGGGGGTGGTCAAGCCTTTGTTTGTGTTGAAGATGACGGCCCCGGTATTCCAGAACAAGACCGTGCAAGAATTTTTGAAGCATTCGCCCGTTTAGATGATAGCCGCACCCGCGCTTCGGGTGGTTATGGTTTAGGCTTGTCGATTGTCAGTCGTATTGCCTATTGGTTTGGTGGGACAATTAAGGTTGATCAAAGTCCACATTTGGGCGGTGCGAGATTTATCATGTCATGGCCTGCAAAACGACATAGCAAGCACGTGGATAAGCAATAAAGGTTAGGTCTGGTCATAGCCATTATTTGTAAAGTTTTATTTATTCTAGCTGTAATAAAGCCAAAGCAGGGTGTGCTTTGGCTTTATTCAATTTCATCATTTCATTTTAGTGTTCAAGCGTCGGATCGGGTTCAATCAGTAATTGTCCTGCTTTCAAACGACTCAATGAATCCGAATTGAAGTCGATCAATAGGGCATTATTCTTCACATCAATTTTATAGCTTTTAATCAACGGTTGATCGCCATTTAAGGTTTCTACTTTATAACTGTCGGCAATGTTGAGAATACTCTCTAAATTGGTGGTGGTCGCGGCAAAATCTTCTCTAAAAACTTTGTAGATATCTCTTAAATCAAAGATCGCATTATTCGCTTCCGCATGCTTATGTACATAGCTTTCGATGTGGCGCATAAGTAATTGTGAGAAAAAGAAATAATCTGTGTCATGTCGATATTCTAGTTGCATATTTTTCCCCTTGTTTTAAGGTGTTTTATCTCAGTAGATATAATTATTAGAATATTCAGCTTGAAGAAAGTATATGGCTGAATTGCAACATAAGATATAAGTAGCGTAACCAAAATTTGTGTTCGGCGTTATACCTGATTTCGAATTCTTACGATAATGATCAAGCTTATGGTTAAATTAGCTTCAGCAAATTAAAGTTATTTAATAAAAATATTGCAACTTTTTGGGACAAGTGCAGATGAGATGGTGCATTTTTTTCATATGGTGAGATTTTTTTGTGCGATTATTGAAAGAAAAAAATGATTAATGGTTTTAAATTGATTAGTAAATTCGATTTTCAGTGTTAAATTGGTCGTTATCTGAGGGATAACGCTAATTTTATGAACAAAATCATTCAAAAGACTCAGTGGCTTCAACTAGCATGAGAAATTAGAAATCAGGTACAATTGGCGGAATTAATTTTGTGTTTGGTGTATTTGAAGGCCAATACATACATTCTTTGTTAAAAATAGGCCTGCCAGGAGTTTTCCCCGCATGAGTGCCATTACTCCATACGATTGGGCAATTATTGCCTTCGTGATCGGCGTTACATTTCTTTGCGTTTTTATGCTTACTGTTCCTTTACTTCTTGGAGGTAAAGCATGGGGGCGTGCGAAACAAGAACAGTTTGAATCGGGTGTTGTGAGTGCAGGCGGTGCACGCATTCGCTTGTCAGCCAAGTTCTATCTCGTGGCAATTTTCTTTGTGGTTTTTGACTTAGAAGCACTCTATCTGTACGCATGGGCAACATCAGTTCGTGAAGTGGGATGGCTTGGCTTTACCACAGTCGTTATTTTCGTTGTCGAATTATTGATTGCATTGGTCTATGCCGTCTCTGTGGGTGCATTGAATTGGTCACCTGTAGATCGCCTAAAAGCCAAAGGTTCGACTGTCAAAATTGGTTCGCCAACGATGAATATTGCAGACATTACACGCTTCAATAATATTGAGGAATTAGTGGTCGATCCTACTGGACAAATTCCTGCGCAGTCTTCTGGTCGTATGAAATCTAAAACACAAATACCTTCATTAAAACAGGAGTAAGTCGGGATGAAATATACTTTAACCCGTGCGAATCCAGATGCTGATCAATATCCGTTGCAAGAACGGCAGATTGTCACGGATCCAATGGAAGATGAAGTGAATAAAAATGTGTTCATGACTCGTTTAGAGGATGTGGCACATACAGCAGTCAATTGGGGGCGTAAAAACTCTTTATGGCCATTTAACTTTGGTACCTCATGCTGCTACGTCGAATATGCAACCACACTAACAGGCGTGCACGATTTATCTCGTTTCGGTGCGGAAGTCATTCGTGCTTCACCGCGTCAAGCAGACTTGATGATTGTTGCAGGGACATGCTTTGTAAAAATGGCACCCGTGATTCAGCGTTTGTATGAACAAATGCTTGAACCTAAGTGGGTCATTTCAATGGGTGCTTGTGCAAACTCAGGGGGGATGTACGACATCTATTCTGTGGTTCAAGGTGTCGATAAAATTATCCCTGTTGATGTGTATGTCCCTGGTTGTCCGCCTCGTCCAGAAGCATTGATTCAAGCATTGATGTTACTTCAAGACCAAATTCAACTTGAGCGCCGTCCGCTTTCAGCGGTCATTGGTGATGATCTTCAGCCAGTTTATAAGCCAAAGATGATGCCAGAACGTGACCGTAAAAATGCAGAACGTATTGCAGTGAAAAACTTACGCTCAATGGATGAAATTAAATAATTTTTTAAGATGAATTTTTGACCTGTCTGATGGATGGGGTCATCGAAAAAGATTGCCAAAATTCGAATTAAATAGGAAGCCAAACCAATGGCTGAAACTGAAATTGCTAAGCCAGAATCAACACCTGTTGATTCCCGCCCAGCATTTGCAATCGTAGAAGACCTTAAAGCCAAATTTGGTGATAACTTCTACGTGCAGGCGACTTTTGAAGAGTTTCCAACCGTCTGGGTCGAGCGCTCACGCGTGCAAGAAGTCCTCATGTTCTTGCGTAAAATAGAACGTCCCTATGTGATGTTGTTTGACTTATCAGCTATGGATGAACGTTTACGTGTTCACCGTGATGGGCTGCCAGCATCAGACTTCACTGTGTTCTATCATTTACTCTCGCTTGAGCGAAATAGTGATATTCGTATCAAAGTAGCGTTAAATGAAAATGATTTAAGCATTCCAACGGCAAGTAATATTTGGCCAAATGCCAACTGGTACGAGCGTGAAGCTTACGATATGTTCGGGATTGATTTCGCGGGGCATCCAATGCTGCGTCGAATTCTATTGCCAACCTATTGGGAAGGTCATCCATTACGTAAAGAATATTCTGCGCGTGCGACAGAATATACGCCGTATATGCAAGACCAAGCCAAGCAAGATTTCGAGCAAGAACATCTACGTTTTGTCCCAGAAGACTGGGGTTTAAAACGCGGTAATGCCGATGAAGACTTCATGTTCTTGAACTTAGGCCCAAACCATCCTTCTGCGCACGGTGCATTCCGTATCGTTCTTCAGTTGGACGGTGAAGAAGTGAAAGACTGTGTGCCTGATATTGGCTATCACCACCGTGGTGTGGAAAAGATGGCTGAACGTCAAACTTGGCATTCATTCATTCCTTATACCGATCGTGTTGACTACTTAGGTGGTTGTGCGCAAAACATGCCATATGTGATGGCAGTTGAGCAGCTTGCGGGCATTAAAGTGCCTGAACGTGCGCAAGTCATTCGTGTCATGTTGAACGAATTATTCCGAATCAATAACCACTTATTGTTCTGTGGTACAGCGATTCAGGATGCAGGCGGTATGACCCCAGTATTCTATATGTTCGCAGACCGTCAAAAAGTTTATGACATTGTTGAGGCGATTACGGGTTACCGTATGCACCCAGCATGGTTCCGTATCGGTGGTACGGCACATGACCTTCCAAATAACTGGCAAAAGCTAGTGAAAGATTTGTTGGATTGGATGCCGAAACGCTTGAACGAGTACTACACCGCTGCATTGAAAAACTCAGTCTTTATTGGTCGTACCCGTAATGTTGCGCAATACGATGCAAAATCTGCATTGGCTTGGGGTGTGACAGGAACAGGTTTGCGTGCCACAGGCATTGATTTTGACGTTCGTAAATATCGTCCGTACAGTGGTTATGAAAACTTCGACTTTGATATTCCAGTGGAATATGAAGGTGACGCCTATGCACGTGTCTTGGTTCACTTCCGTGAAATTACCGAGTCTTTGAAAATTATTCAGCAGTGCTTGGATAACATGCCTTCTGGTCCATATAAAGCGGATCATCCATTGGCTGTTCCACCACCAAAAGACAAGACCTTACAAGATATTGAAACCTTGATTACGCACTTCTTGAGCGTATCTTGGGGTCCTGTAATGCCTGCGGGCGAGTCATCGTTTATGACGGAAGTGGTGAAAGGTGCGAGTACCTATTATTTGACTTCGGATAAGTCAACCATGAGTTACCGTACCCGTATTCGTACGCCAACCTTCACGCATTTACAGCAAATGCCTTCCGTGATTAACGGCAGTTTAGTGTCTGACTTGATCATTTATTTGGCGACCATTGACGTGGTTATGGCTGACGTGGATCGCTAGGGGTAAACGATTATGATGATTTTGACTGATAAAAAGCCTCGTGTGAATGTTGAAGGGATTTTGACTGCTGAAGAAATCCATGACATTGAACATCACATTGATCACTATCCGTACCCGCGTGCAGCATCATTGGATGCGCTCAAAGGTGTGCAACGCCGTAATGGCTGGGTAGATGATGCGCAAATGAATGCGATTGCGCAATTACTGTCGATCAGTGTGGCGGATTTAGAAGGTGTCGCAACATTCTATAACCGAATTTACCGCCAACCTGTGGGTCGTCATGTAATTTTATTATGTGACTCGATTGCGTGTTTCTTGATGGGTTCAGAGACTTTAGCTGAAGCATTTCAGCGTGAGTTGGGTATCCAGTACGGACAAACCACAGCAGATGGTCGTTTTACCTTGCTCCCAATTTGTTGTTTAGGCAATTGTGATAAAGGTCCAACCTTAATGATTGATGAAGATACGCACGGTTTAGTCGACGTGTCCTCAGTGAAACAGTTATTGGAGAAGTATGTATGAATACTGAACCAAAACCAATTTATGGCGACGGTAATCCAGAAACGCATCCATTGACTTGGCGCTTGAATAAGCAAGAACATATGCGTAGTGCAGACGATTACGAAGCGCTTGAAGGTTATGCTGGCTTTAAGAAAGCATTAGGCATGAAACCAAGTGAAGTGTTAGATGTAATTAAAGCCGCGACAGTCAAAGGTCGTGGTGGTGCAGGTTTCCCAGCAGGCATTAAATGGTCACTCATGGCGCCAAATGATGGTGGTCCTCGTTACCTGATCTGTAATGCCGATGAAATGGAACCGGGAACCTTTAAAGACCGTTTGTTGATGGAGCAACTTCCTCATCAATTGATCGAAGGTATGTTGATTGCGGGTTACACCCTTGAAGCAACCCATGGTTATATCTTCATTCGAGGTGAATACATCGAAGCGGCTGGTTACTTAAATGAAGCGCTTGAACAAGTTCGTGCCAAAGGTTACTTGGGTGAAAACATCCTCGGGACGGGCTGGAACTTCGAGATGCATGTGCATACTGGCGCAGGGCGTTATATCTGTGGTGAAGAAACCGCATTGATTAACTCGCTTGAAGGTCGCCGTGCCAATCCACGTACCAAACCACCATTTCCACAAGTGGCAGGGGCTTGGGGTCGTCCAACGATTGTGAATAACGTTGAGACCTACAATAACTTACCCGCGATTATGTTGCGTGGCCCTGAATGGTATATCAACTTATCTGCGGGTAAGTCGAAAGATCCGGGCACCAAGATTTATGGCGCATCTGGTAAGGTTAAATTCCCCGGTTTGTGGGAACTTCCATTCGGTACAACTGCGCGTGAAGTGATTGAAGATCATGCGGGTGGTATGCGTGATGGCTTAACCCTAAAAGCATGGTTACCAGGTGGCGCATCGACAGATTTCTTGGCGGCTGAACATATCGACCTGCCAATGGATGCTGAAACGATCATGAAAGCTGGTTCTCGTTTAGGAACTTGTCTATTAATGGTGGTGGATGAAACCCAATGTATGGTCTCTGCGACGCGTAACTTAGAAGAATTCTTTGCACGTGAATCTTGTGGTTTCTGTACGCCATGCCGTGATGGTTTGCCTTGGGCAGTTAAAGCGCTGAAAGCACTCGAAACAGGTCAGGGGAAGATGGAAGATATTGAACATCTCTCTGAACTGACGAAGAAGTTGTGGATCGGTAAGACCTTCTGTGCTCACGCACCGGGTGCGATGGAGCCGCTAATGGGCGCATTAAAATATTTCCGTCATGAGTTTGAAGCAAAGGTTAAAACCCATGCTCCAGCTTTAGACGTAGAACAAGCTTAAGGAATTCGACTATGGCTACAATTCATGTCGATGGAAAATCGTATGAAGTCAACGGCTCTGAAAACTTGCTACAAGCATGTTTAAGCCTTGGTATCGACATTCCGTATTTTTGTTGGCACCCATCTTTAGGTTCTGTTGGTTCTTGTCGTCAATGTGCGGTGACGCAGTACGCAAATGCTGAAGATACTCGTGGACGTCTGGTGATGTCATGTATGACACCAGCGTCTGACAACACTTTTATTTCAATTGAAGACAAAGAAGCAACTGAGTTTCGTGCGTCGATCGTTGAATTCTTGATGACCAATCACCCACACGACTGTCCAGTCTGTGAAGAGGGCGGTCACTGTCATTTACAAGATATGACAGTCATGACGCAGCACGATCGTCGTCGCTATCGCTTCACTAAACGTACTCATCACAACCAAGAGTTGGGTTCGTTTATTGCACATGAAATGAACCGTTGTATCGCATG